>CAZZZE010000348.1:0-3378 GCA_964658365.1 uncultured Jatrophihabitantaceae bacterium | reverse complement strand
TAGTTCAGCGAACCACCGCCGACGCCGGCACCGGCCAGGATCATGCAGTCCTTGAGGACGTGGATGCGCTGCAGGCCCGTGAAGCCGAGCTTCGGGGCCCACACGTAGTCGCGCAGGTGCCACGAGTTCTTCGGCAGGGTGTCGTCGGTGAAGCGCCGCCCGGCCTCGAGAACGCCGACCCGGTAGCCCTTCTCGGTCAGGCGCAGTGCGGTGACGCTGCCACCGAACCCGGATCCGATGACCAGGACGTCGTAGTCCGACCTGCTGCCGATCGACACGTGCCGCCTCCGTTATTGAGTGGTGCTCAACAACGGACTTTACGTCTGACAGGCCGTCCGGGCAATCGTCGGCGTCCGGCCCGCCCCCTCGGCCTCGCCCGCAACCGGGCGCGGGGCTCAGCCGAAGCGGCCGGAGATGTAGTCCTCGGTGCGCCGGTCGGAGGGGTTGGAGAAGATCTTGTCGGTGTCGTCCATCTCGACGAGCTGGCCCGGCTTGCCGACGGCCGAGAGGTTGAAGAACGCGGTGCGCTCGGCCACCCGCGCGGCCTGCTGCATGTTGTGCGTGACGATGACAATCGTGAAGCTCTTCTTCAGCTCCTGGATGAGGTCCTCGATGGCCAGCGTCGAGATCGGGTCGAGCGCCGAGCACGGCTCGTCCATGAGCAGCACCTGCGGCTCGACGGCGATGGCGCGCGCGATGCACAGCCGCTGCTGCTGACCGCCGGACAGCCCGGCACCCGGCTTGGCGAGGCGGTCCTTGACCTCTTCCCAGAGGTTCGCACCGCGCAACGACTTCTCGACGATCGTGTCGGTCTCGGACTTCTTCATCCGCTTGCTGTTGAGCTTCATGCCCGCCACGACGTTGTCGTAGATGGACATCGTCGGGAACGGGTTCGGCCGCTGGAAGACCATGCCGATCGTGCGGCGGACGTCGACCGGGTCGACGTTGCTGGCGTAGATGTCGTCGCCGTCGAGCATGACCTTGCCCTGGACGCGGGCGCCGGCGATCACCTCGTGCATGCGGTTCAACGTGCGCAGCACCGTCGACTTGCCGCAGCCCGACGGGCCGATGAAGGCGGTGACGCTGCGCGGCGCGACGGTGAGCGTCACGTCGCTGACGGCGAGGAACTTGCCGTAGTAGATGTTCAGGTCCTTGGTTTCGATGCGCTTGGCCATCGTGAGCTCTTCTCAGTTCGCGATCTTGTTGCGACGGCCGATGAGCCGCGCGATGAGGTTGAGGGCCATGACGATGATGATCAACGTCAGGGCGGCGCCCCAGAGCCGGTCCGGGGCGTAGTTGGCCACGGAGCCCGCAACGCGGTTGCCGTTGGCGTCGAGGTGGTAGCTCGTCGCGCCCGAGGAGGTGTTCACGTTGATGAACTGGGCGTTGATGAACCCGGGCAGCGAGCTCTGGAACCCGCTGAACAGGTCGGTGTTCGTGGTTCCGGCATAGCCGACGAGGATCAGCAGGGGCGCGGTCTCGCCGGCCACCCGGGCGATACCGAGCACGATGCCGGTCACCAGGCCGGTGAAGGCGGTCGGGATGACGACCTTGATGATCGTGCGCCACTTCGGGATGCCCAGGGCGTAGGAGGCCTCGCGCAGTTCGTTGGGCACCAACCGCAGCATCTCCTCGGTGGTGCGCACGATCACCGGGATCATCAGGATCACCAGCGCGAGCGAGACGAGCCAACCGGCGCGGATGCCGCTGAGCGTGGTGACGAACAGCGCGTAGATGAACAGCGCCGCCACGATCGACGGGATGCCGGTCAGGATGTCGACCATGAAGGTGGTGACCTTCGCGAACGGCCCCGTGCCGTACTCGACCAGGTAGACGCCGACCAGCAGGGCGATCGGCACCGAGATGACGGTGCACAGCGCCACCTGCTCGGCGGTGCCGATGATGGCCGCGGACACGCCGCCGCCGTTGACCGACGAGCTGATGCCGGCCTGGTCGGACGTCCACCAACCGCTGTGGAAGATGACGTGATAGCCCTTGCTGATCACGGTGTACAGCAGCCACACCAGCGGTACCAACGCGATGCCGAAGGCCAGCCAGACCAGCCCCGTCGCCGCGTTGTTCTTGATCTTGCGCGTGCCCTTGCCCTTGGCGAAGGTGATCTCGCTGCGGGGCGGCCCGGCGATGGTGGCCGTCATACGAAGTCCTTCTTCCGGTTCACGATCGCTCGGGCTGCCGAGTTCACGACGAAGGTCAGCACGAACAGCACCAGGCCGGCGGCGATGTAGGCGCCGGTCGACTGCGGGTTGTTGAACTCGGCGGAGCCGTTGGCGATCTGCGACGCGAACGTCGAGCCGCCGGTGAAGATCGACGGGTGGAACGCCCCGCCGACCGTCGAGACGATCAGGTAGACGGCGATGGTCTCGCCCAGCGCGCGGCCCAGGCCGAGCATCGAGCCGCTGACGACGCCGGCGCGGCCGTAGGGCAACACCGACATCCGGATCATCTCCCACCGGGTGGCGCCGAGCGCGAGCGCGGCCTCGATGTTGGCGCGGGGCGTCCGCTCGAACACGTCGCGGCTTATGGCGGTGATGATGGGCAGCACCATGACGGCCAGCACCACGGCGCCGTCGAAGATCGTGCCGGTGGGATTGCGCAGCGAGAACAGCGGCAGCGGGATGTGCGAGAGCACGCGCTGCACCGGCTCGAGCTTCGCGGTGAGGATGAACGCGCCCCAGATGCCGTAGACGATCGAGGGGATCGCGGCGAGCAGATCGAGGGTGTAGGCGACCGGCTTGCGGATGGCCTGCGGGGCGTACTGGGTGATGAACAGGGCCACGCCGATCGCGATCGGCACCGCGATGATCATGGCGGCGATCGAGATGAGCACGGTGACGTAGAGCAGGCCGGCGATGCCGAAGCGCAGGTTGCCCGCCTCGGGGCTCCACTCGTTCGAGGTGAGGAAGTTCGCCTTGTCGTGAGCGATCGACGGCACCGACTTGATGAGCAGGAACGTGCCGATCAACAGCACGAGCACGATGACGAATCCGGAGGCGCCGATGCTCATGCCGGCGAAGACGCGGTCGCCGATGCGCCGCTTGCCGCCGGTGTCGCCCGCGCCGAACACGGGTGCGACGTCCTCAAGCGCGCCGGCCATGGCCAGCGGCTGCGACGACGCGATCGTGGCATCTCCGGCATTGAGCTGCGGTGCGGGCGAGTCGGTCGGCGGCACGTCGACGGTGTCCGCGGCGGGCGCGGCCGCGCGCGGCTCGATCGATTCACCGCCCACCCGCGGGGGTGGCAGCGGCGAACCCGGCGAGGGTGTGCCCCGATCCGTCATGGTCTCTCGCTCTGGCATGTGGCAGTTCCCCGACAACGTAGTGAGTATTGCAATGTGCCGCGCCCTGCTGGTCGTGAGAG
>CAZZZE010000347.1:0-3383 GCA_964658365.1 uncultured Jatrophihabitantaceae bacterium | reverse complement strand
CCGCGGACGACGTGGTCGAGCACCGGCGGCCCGGGAATGCGCAACCGCAGCGTCTGCCCCTTCACCGGACGGACGGGAGGTGAGCTGCTGGAGGGCACTCCCTCGACCGACGCCGACCAGCACCCGGCCGCGATCACGACCGTCCCGGCGGACACGACCGAGCCGTCGTCGAGCCGCACGCCGGTGACGCGGCGGCCGTCGGACACGACCGACCCGGTGGCCGGCACCGTCCGCATGCCGCGGTGGCGACCAGCCGCGAGCAGCGCCGCGTGTAGCAGTCGCGGATCGACCGAGTGGTCGCCCGGTGCGTAGAGCGCGCCGGCGAGGCCGGGCGCCACGGCCGGTTCGAGGGTGCGCAGCTCGCGTCCGGTGACCAGTTCGGCGCTCACCCCGAGCTGCTGCGCGAACGCGTGCAGGTCGCGCAGGCCGGCGAGGTCGGCGGCGTCCCACGCGACGGCGACCGTGCCGCTCTCGCGGTAGCCGGTGGGCAGCCCCGACTCGCCGCTGACCTCCGCCGCGAACGCCGGGTAACGGCCGAGCGAGTCCAGGTTGAGGGTGAGCAGCGTGGACTCGGTGTAGTGCAGCTCGGTGATCGGCGCGAGCATGCCGGCGGCGGTGTGCCAGGCGCCGCGCCCCGGGTCGGGATCGACGAGGGTCACCGCCAGCCCGCGTTGGGCGCAGCGCCACGCGGCCGCGGCGCCGATGATGCCTGCGCCCACGATGACGACGTCGGTGACCATGTGCTCCCTCGCGCCGGCATTACCCGGATCAGGTTCGACGGTCGGCCTGCTGGCCCTCTCAGCCCGCCCCGCGGCGAGCTCCCGTTGCGGCGCCAACCCTACGCTGGGCCGGTGTCCGAGCTGCAGCACGCCCGCCTCTACCTGTGCACCGACTCCCGCTCACGCACCGGTGATCTCGAGGTGTTCCTCGACGCGGTGCTGGCGGCCGGCGTCGACGTCGTGCAGCTTCGCGAGAAGGGCCTCGAGGCGCGCGCGGAGATGCGGGTGCTCGAGACCTTCGCGGCCGCGGCCCAGCGGCACGGGGCGCTGTGGGCGGTCAACGACCGGGCCGACATCGCCCGTGCGGTGCGCGCGCCGATCCTGCACCTGGGCCAGGACGACCTGCCAGTGCCGGTTGCCCGCGACATCGTGGGGGAGGGCGTCCTGCTCGGCCGCTCGACGCACTCGCCGGCGCAGGCCGACGCCGCGCGCGTCGAGCACGGCGTCGACTACTACTGCTGCGGGCCGACCTGGACCACACCGACCAAGCCGGGCCGCCCGGCCGCCGGGCTGGAATTGCTCGAGCACGCCAGCGCCCACGAGGACGAGCGTCCGTGGTTCGCCATCGGCGGCATCGAGTCCCTCGACCGCCTCGACGACGTCATCGCCCGCGGGGCCCGGCGAGCCGTCGTGGTGCGCGCGATCACCGAGGCCGAGGACCCCGGCGCGGCCGCTGCCGCGTTCGCCGCGCGCCTGCGCGCGGCCACCTGACCGGGCGGCTACTCGGGCCAGTCCTTGACGCGCCAGAAGTGCCCGACCGGGCCGAGGCCCGAGCCGAGCGGGAACGACCCGGCGACGGCCCGGGTGACGAAGGCCTTGCCCTCGCGCACCGCATCGACCAGCGGCAACCCGCGGGCCAGCCCGGCCGTGATCGACGACGCCAGCGTGTCGCCCGAGCCGTGGGTGTGCGCGGTGACGTGCCGCGCCGCCGAGAACTCCGTCCACGTCGTGCCGTCGTAGAGCAGGTCGACGGCGTCGCCCTCGGGCAGGTGACCGCCCTTGACCAGCACGGCCCGCGGCCCGAGCGCGAGCAGGGCGTGCGCGGCGTCCTCCATGTCGGCGCGGGAGCGGACCTCGACGCCGGTCAACATCCGGACCTCGCCGAGGTTGGGGGTGATCAACGTGGCCAGCGGCACGATGACGTCGCGCAGGACCTCGAAGGCGTCGGGCCGCAGCAGCGGGTCGCCGTGCTGCGAGGCGGCCACCGGGTCGACGACGAACGGTGTGATGCCCAGGCGGGTCACGACCTCGGCCACCGCGGTCATGATCGCCGCGGACGCGAGCATCCCGGTCTTCGCCGCGTCGACGCCGATGTCCGTGGCCACCGACTCGATCTGGTCGGCCACGGCCTGCGCCGGCAGCTCGTAAAAGCCCGAGACACCGAGCGAGTTCTGGATGGTGACCGCGGTGATCGCCGACATCCCGTGCACCCGGCAGGCCAGGAACGTCTTCAGGTCGGCCTGCGCTCCGGCGCCGCCGCCCGAGTCGGAGCCGGCGATGGTCAGTGCCGTCGGTGGCTGGCCGGGATGCACGACGTCAGTATCCCGTGCTGGGGGAGTGGCGTCAGATCACGGTCTCGAGGGTCCGCTTGAGCTGGATGACGGTGTCGTCGGCGACGGGCTCGAGACCCTTGCGCAGGAAGGGTTCGGCGAAGCGGAACATGCCCTTGAACCGGAAGTGCGCGCGATAGGTGATCACGGTGCGCTCGCCGTCCTCGCCGCTCTCGGTGCGAAACGTCAGGTCGTCGGTGGCCTCGACCGTCTTGTTCACCCCGGTGAACGTGAGGTGCTCGTCGGGCTCGAGCCGCACGATGCGGTAGTCCAGCTCGGTGCGCCGGCCGCGGAACTCGGACGTGTTGTGGAACGTCGAGCCCACCGCGAGCGGCCCGTCACCGTCGGTGCGCACGGTCGAGACGGTTCCGGGATCCCACTGCTCGGTGTGCGTGAAGTCCGACAGGTAGCCGAAGACGTGCGCGACGGGCCGCGCCACCACGACCTCGCGCTCGACGGTGATCATCAGACGTCCCCGAAATGCTCGACGACGGGCGGCTGCGCGAAATGCGGACCGATGGCGGCCCGCCACTGCTCGTAGCGGTCGGTGTTGCGGAAGTTCCCGATGTGCGCCTCGACCGAGTCCCACTCGACGAGGAGCGTGAAGCGGGCCGGCGACTCGACGCCGCGCGTCATGCGCACCGATCGGCAGCCGGGCGTCGAGGCGAGCACGTGCCGGGCGCCGCGGTAGGCGCTGACGAAGTCGTCCTCGGCGCCCGGGCGCACCTCGATGAGGGCGACCTCGAGGACGGAGCTGGTTTCGGTCATGCCTTCAGCCTGACAGGCGACCCCGCGCGGCTTCGGGCGGGTCACCGCGCGGCGGACTGGAACCACATGCGTCACACCTGGCACACTGCCACCATGTCTGCCGGCCGGATCGTCGCCGCTGTGGCCACCTCGCTCGCCGTGGTCGGCTGCGCGGTCGTCGTTGTCGGCATGGCCCGCGCGGACAGCCGGCCGGACGCTGCGCCGAGCTCCAGCACCGTCGCGGCGCCGACATCGCGTCCCGCCTTCGTTCCGGTCGCCGCACCGAGCTCGACCCGCGCGCCGAGCG
>CAZZZE010000346.1:0-3405 GCA_964658365.1 uncultured Jatrophihabitantaceae bacterium | reverse complement strand
CGTCGGTCGTGGTGGCCGCGGGCGGCTGGGCGTCCGCGCTGCTGGCCGGCGTGGTGGCGTTGCCGCCGCTGACGGTGACCCAGCAGCAGGTCTTCCACTTCCCGCGGCTCGACCCGTCGGCGCCGCCCTGGCCGAGCGTCATCCACGAGGACGGTCGCGCGACGTACCACCTGGCCGGCGGACGCGACGGCGGTCCGTTCGACGACCGCAAGATCGGCGAGCACGACGGTGGCTCGGCCGTGCGGGCCGGCTCGCCCGTCGAGATCGACCCGGCCGTGCGCGAGCGCATCGTCGAGCACGTGCGGCGCTGGCTGCCCGGTCTCGACCCGACGCCTCGTGGCGAGTCGACGTGTCTGTACACCACCACGCCCTCGGAGGACTTTGTGCTCGACCGCGTCGGCCCGCTGGTCGTGTGCTCGCCGTGCTCGGGCCACGGGGCGAAGTTCGCGCCGCTGATCGGCGAGTTCGTGGCCGATCTGGTCGACGGTCGGGACGGCCTCCCGGAGCGGTTCGGGCTCGCCGCGCACGCCCGCGGGTTGGGCGGCGCGGTCTCGCTCTGAGCTACCGCAGTCATCGGGCCGTTCGGTGTCGAGGTCGCTGGTGCGGCGGAGCTGCCCGAGTCCGTCGGTGTGGCCAGTACGAGCTGGTCGAGGTCGCCGGGCGTCACGGGGCGACCTCGGGTTCGCCGGCGACGAGCGCCTGCAGGCCGTCGGCGTCGAGCAGGGCGGCGGGCTCGACCGTCTCGTTGCTGCGGACGTAGTGGAAGGCGGCGCGCACCGATCGAAGCCGGTCGTCGGGGATGCCGTTGAGCTGGGCCCAGGCCAAGCGGTAGGCGGCGAGCTGGACGGCGGCGGCCTGCCCGACGGCTCCGGTGGGCACAGCGCCGGTCTTCCAGTCGACGACGAGCCAGCCGCTCGAAGCGTCGCCGAACACGGCGTCCATGCGACCGCGGATCACGCGCCCGGCGACCGCCATCTCGAACGGGACCTCGACGTCGGCCGGGGTGCGGGCCGCGAAGTCGCTGCGTTCGAACGCCTCCCGCAGGGCTGCGAAGTCGGAGTCGTCGGCGCCCTCGTCGGCGGCGCCCGGCAGCTCGTCGATGTCGAGCAGGGTCTGGCTGTTCCATCGCTGCTCGAGCCAGGTGTGGAAGGCGGTGCCCCGCCGCGCCGCGGGTGCCGGCGCCCGGGGCAGCGGGCGGCGCAGCGCACGGGCCAGTGCAGCGGGATCGCGCCGCAGTTCGACGAGTTGCGAGACCGAGAGCTGGTCGGGCAGCTCGACGGCGAACGCGTCGGTGCCGGCCAGCCGCGCTCGTTCGGCGAGCAGCACCTCGACGTCGCGCTGCCAGATCTCGGCCCGGGTGATCGGCTCGCCCAAGAGCAGTTGCTCCGGGGCGGCGGAGCGGGCGGCCCGTACGAGGGCCGCGCCGCGTTCGACGGCGTCGCGCCGGGAGGGCCTGGTGGGGTCCGCCGGAGCGAGCGGATCGATCGGCCAGCCGGCGACGGCGGAATGGGCGGTGACCGGGTTCGGGGCGTCGTCGGCCGGCTGCGCCCACTCGTCGGGCTCGGCGAACTCGCGCAGGGCCAGCAGGTACTCCGACGGCGCCCGGACCTTCTTGGCCTCGTCGAAGGCGTAGCCCGACGCGAGCAGCACGTGCCGGGCCCGCGTCAGGGCGACGTAGGCCAGCCGACGCTCCTCCCCGGCGTGGCGGTCCTTCAGGTCGGTGTCGTGCTGCTCGAGCGCCTGCTTGAGGTCGGCGAAGTCGGTGACCCCGGCGAGGTCGAGGGTCGGCAGATCGGCGGCGTCGCCGCGCAGGGCGACCGGCAGCTGGTGACGCGCGCGGGCCCAACTGATGCCGTTCGGCGCGGCGGGGAAGATCTCGTCGTCGAGCCCGGGAACGGCCACGACATCCCACTCGAGACCCTTCGCGCCGTGCACGGTCAGGATCTGCACGCGCTCGGCGGCGACCTCGACCTCGCCGGCCTCCAGGCCGTTCTCCTCCTTCTCGGCCGCGTCGAGGAACGCGAGGAACGCCGACAGGGTCGCGGTCGAGGCGTCGCCGGCGTCGCTGACGAAGCGCACCGCCTCGTCGAGGAAGCGATCGAGGTGCACCCGGCCGACGACGGTGTGATCCGGGCGGGCCAGTACCTCGATGTCGACCCCGGACACCCGTTCGACCTCGCCGACCAGCTCGGGCAGCGACGAGCCGGCCCGGCGACGCAACCGGCGCAGCTCGAGGGAGAAGGCCGACAGCCGCCGGTACCCCTCGGCGGAGTACCCGCTCTCGGGCCCGAGGTCGTCCAAGGCCTCGATGAGGCTCACCGGCTCATCCTCGCCCGCCGGACCCGGCGCGTCGGACCCCGCCTCGGCGACCGCGTCGGGCAGTGGCAGGTCGCCGCGCGCGAGGCGCCGAGCGCGGCGGTGCAGCGCCGCGAGGTCGTAGGCGCCGATGCGCCACCGCGCCCCGGTGAGCAGCCGGGCCAGGGAGGTGCCGGCGGTGAACCCGGCGAGCACCCGCAGGGTGGCCACGACGTCGGCGACCTCCGGGGTGGTGAGCAGGCCGCCCAGGCCGACGACCTCGACGGGCAACCCGGCCGAGCGCAGCGCGTCGGCGAGCACCGGGATCTGGGAGCGGCGCCGGACCAGGACCGACGCGGTCCGCCCGACCGGCGGCAGGGCGTCCCACGCGGCCCGCATCCGCCGGGCGAGCCACGTGGCCTCGGCGAGGTGGGTCTCGGTGAAGGCCAGGCCCAGCTGCCCGGCACCGGCCGCGGGTCCGGGGCGCAGTGGCTCTACGGCGGCCGCTCGACCCCGGCTGGCCGCGCGCAACGGTTCGGCGACCGCGTTCGCCGCGGCGAGGACCACTCGGTCGTTGCGGAAGCTCGTGGCCAGCGGGTACACGGCCGCGGGCCGTCCGTCCGTCCGGGTGAACGTCCCGGCGAAGGCGCCGATGTTGCCGGCGCTGGCCCCGCGCCAGCCGTAGATCGACTGGAACGGGTCGCCGACGGCGGTGACCGGGTGCCCGTCGCCGAACAGCCCGTGCAACATGTGGATCTGGGCGTGGCCGGTGTCCTGGTACTCGTCGAGCAGCACGGCGGCGAACCGGCCGCGCTCGACCTGCCGAACCTCCGGGAGCTGGCCGAGCCGGGCCGCGAGGCTCATGTGGTCGCCGAAGTCGACGCAGGACCGCGCGGTCTTCGCCTCGGCGAACTCCTGCACCAGCGGCAGGATGGCCCGGCGCTGCCGCAGGCTCTTGTCCAGGTCGCCGAGCAGGCCGGACTTAAGCCGCTTCCCGGGCAGGGCGTCGAGGCGGGCGGCGAGCTCGGCGCAGTACGCCTCGACGGTCGCGGCATCGGTGAGGTGGTCGGCGAACTGGCCGGCCATCTGCAGCAGGTAGGCGACGAGCGA
>CAZZZE010000345.1:0-3421 GCA_964658365.1 uncultured Jatrophihabitantaceae bacterium | reverse complement strand
CGGGCCGGTGCGGTTGGGCCCGATGCGGTTCTGCATCCGGCCCACGACCTTGCGCTCGAAGACGATGGAGAACAGCGTCATGAGGACCAGGAAGACGAAGACGCCGAGCATCTTGATCAGGTCGATCCAGAACGGGTTGTTGCCGAACCCGGGCAGGTTCTGGCTGACCGCGAGCGTTGCGCTCATGCCTGCTCCCCCATCAGATGCGCCCCGCCGGTGGCGGGCGCGGCCTGCGCGCTCGTGAGCGTGACGACCGAGCCGAGGGCCGCCGACAGCGCAGCCCGCACGGCGTGACCACGCGGGTTCGTCGGCAGCCACACGGTGCCGTCGGCCATCGGCACGATCTCAACCGGCCAGCTCATCGCGCCGGCGTCGGTCGACACCGCCACCGCGCCGCCGTCGGCGACACCGAGCTCGGCTGCGGTGGCCGGGCTGATGCGCGCGACCGCCGGCCGGGCCGTGCCGGCCAGGTACTCGTCGCCGTCCTGCATGCGGCCGGCGTCGATGAGCTCGGCCCAGGTCGAGAGCCGGTACCCACCGGGCTGCACGGCGGCGGGCTCGACCGACGGCGGTGCCGGCCGGGTGGCGGTGACGCCGAGGTGCAGCAACTCGGCACGCACGGCCTCGATGGACGGCAGGCCCAGGTCGACGTCGAGCTCGTCGGCGAGGGCGTTGAGCACCCTGCCGTCGGACAGTGCGCCGGTGCCGGCGATGGTCAGCTCGAAGGGCCGGCGGCGGCCCTCCCAGGTGACGTAGCGCCCCGCCTTCTCGGCCTGCGGAGCCACCGGCAGCACGACGTCGGCGTGCTCGGTCACCGCGCTGTACCGGATCTCGAGGCTGACGATGAACCCTGCCCGCGCGAACGCCTCGCGCGCCAGCGCCTGGTCGGCGGTGTCGTCGGGGTCGACGCCGCCGACGACCAGCGCTGCCAGCGACCCGTCGGCCGCCGCGGCCAGGATGCCGTCGATGTCGCGTCCGGGCAGCGTGGGCACGGTGCCCCACACGGCCTCGACGGCGGCGCGGGCGGCAGCCTCGGCCACCGGACGGCCACCGGGCAGCAGGGTCGGCAGCGCGCCGGCGTCGATGGCGCCGCGCTCACCGGCACGCCGCGGGATCCAGACCAGCTTGGCGCCGGTCGCGGCGGACAGCGCCGCGGCGGCGCTGAGTGCACCCGGCGCGGTCGCCAGCCGCTCGCCGACGAGGATCAGCGAACCTTCGCCGCCCAGGGCGGTGGCCACCGGGCCGGGCAGGGCGTCGAGCGTCGCGGCCTCGCCGCCAGGGACGGTCGGCAGGAGCTGCCCGTCGAGCTTGGCCAGGCCCGCCGAGGCCACCGCGGCCACGGAGAACACCTTCGTCCGGCCGAGCCGGGTGGCCTTGCGCAACCGCAGGAAGACGATCGGCGACTCCTCCTCGGGCTCGAAGCCGGCGAGCAGCACGGCCGGTGCGTTCTCGAGGTCGGCGTAGGAGACGTGCTCGGGCCCGACGCCGGCCACCGACGAGGCGAGCAGCGCGAGTTCCTCGTCGGACACCGGGCGGGTGCGCGCGTCGATGTCGTTGGTGCCCAGCGCCACCCGCGCGAACTTGGCGTAGGTGTACGCGTCCTCCTCGGTGAGGCGGCCGCCGGGCAGCACTCCCACGCCGCCCCGGTCGACGGCCTCGGCCAGGCCCTGCGCTGCGCGCTCGAGCGCCTCGGGCCAGCTGGCCTCGACGAGCGCGCCGTTCGCGCCGCGCACGAGCGGGGTGAGGATGCGGTCGGGCTGGACGGCGTACTGGAAGGCCCACCGGCCCTTGTCGCAGTTCCACTCCTCGTTGACCTGCGGGTCGTTCGACGCCAACCGCCGGGTCACCTTCGAGCGGCGCCAGTCGGTGCGCTGCGCGCAGCCCGACGAGCAGTGCTCGCACACCGACTCGGTGGACAGCAGATCGAAGGGGCGGGCCCGGAAGCGGTATGACGCGCTGGTCAGCGCGCCGACCGGGCAGATCTGCACCGTGTTGCCCGAGAAGTAGGACTGGAAGGGTTGCTCGTCGCTGGTGCCGATCTGCTGCTGCGCGCCGCGCTCGAGCAGGTCGATGAACGGGTCGCCGGCGATCTGCTCCGAGAAGCGGGTGCAGCGCTGGCACAGCACGCAACGTTCGCGGTCGAGCAGCACGTTGCTGGAGATCGCGATCGGCTTCGGGAACGTCCGCTTGGTCTCGATGAAACGCGACTCGGCGCGGCCGTTGCTCATGGCCTGGTTCTGCAATGGGCACTCACCGCCCTTGTCGCAGATCGGGCAGTCGAGCGGGTGGTTGATCAGCAGCAGTTCCATGACGCCCTGCTGCGCCTTGTCGGCCACCGGCGAGGTCAGCTGGGTCTTCACGACCATGCCCGGCATGACCGTCGTCGTGCACGACGCGGCCGGCTTGGGCATGCCCCGGCCGTTGCCCATGTCGGTGACCTCGACCAGGCACTGGCGGCATGCGCCGGCCGGGTCGAGCAGCGGGTGGTCACAGAACCTGGGGATGGAGATGCCGAGTTGCTCGGCCACCCGGATCAGCAACGTACCCTTGGGTACGGAGGCCTCGATCCCGTCGATCGTGACGGTGACGAGGTCCTCTTTCGGAGGTGCTTCGGTCATTTAGCGTGCTCCCACGAGCGTGCGGTCCGACGAGAACGGGCAGCCGTGGCCTTCGACGTGCGCGAGGTACTCGTCCCGGAAGAACTTGATCGAACTCGACACCGGGCTCGTCGCGCCGTCGCCGAGCGCGCAGAACGAGCGGCCGAGGATGTTGTCGGAGAGGTCGAGCAGGGTCTGCAGGTCCTCCTCGGTGCCGTGGCCGTGCTCGAGCCGCTCGTAGATGCCGACATACCAGTAGGTACCTTCGCGACACGGCGTGCACTTGCCGCAGGATTCGTGCTCGTAGAACTCGCTCCACTTCAGCGTGGCCCGTACGACGCAGTCGTCCTCGTCGAAGATCATCAGCGCCGACGTGCCGTTCATCGAGCCGGCCTTGACCGCCGAGTCGAAGTCCAGCGCGACGTCGAGGTGCTCGGCCGTCAGCATCGGGGTGGACGAGCCGCCGGGCGTCCAGAACTTGACGTCCTTGCCCCGGGACATGCCGCCGGCGAGCTCGATGAGTTCGCGCAGCGTGGTGCCCATCGGCGCCTCGTACTGGCCGGGGTTCTTGATCCGTCCGGACAGCGAGTAGATGCACGGGCCGGGTGAGCCGTCGGGGCCCATCTTCTTGAACCAGTCCGCGCCGCCCAGGATGATCGCGGGCACGGTGGCCAGGGTGCCGGCGTTGTTGACGACCGTCGGCGCGTCGTAGAGCCCGTTGGTGGCCGGGAACGGGGGCTTGAGCCGTGGCTGCCCGCGCCGGCCCTCGAGCGAGTCGAGCAGGGCCGTCTCCTCGCCGCAGATGTAGGCGCCGGCGCCGCTGT
>CAZZZE010000344.1:0-3422 GCA_964658365.1 uncultured Jatrophihabitantaceae bacterium | reverse complement strand
CGGCGCGCGCCGAGTTGCTGGGGCAGATGCGCTCGCTGAGCAAGGTCGTGCAGTCGGCCGACATCGCCGCCCGCGTCACCCCCTCGCTGCTCGGCGCCGACGGCGTGAAGCGCTACTTCGTCTCCTTCCAGAACGACGCCGAGGCGCGTGGCACCGGCGGGCTGCCCGGTGCGTTCGGCATCCTGCGCGCCGATCACGGCAAGGTGAGCATCGAGCGCTTCGAGTCCGACAGCGCGCTGAACGGCGTCTCCAGCGGCCTGAACTTCGGCGCGAACTACAACCAGATGTGGTCGCCCAGCAAACCCTACGGCGAGTACGTCGACAGCAACGTCAGCCCGAACTTCCCCTACGCCGCCCGGATCTGGATGGCGATGTGGCAGCGCAAGTCCCACGAGCACCTCGACGGCGCGCTGGCGCTCGACCCGTCTGCGCTGTCCTACCTGCTCGGGGTCACCGGGCCCGCCACGCTGCAGGACGGTTCGACCGTCAGTGCGAGCAACATCGTCGCGCTCACCCAGCAGCAGCTCTACGTCCGATTCCCCTCCGCGGCGACCAACAACCAGCGCAAGAAGTACCTGTTGGAGGTGGCGCGCGCGGCGAGCACCTCGGTGCTGGCCAGCAAGGGCACCACGACCGCCCTGCTCAAGGCGGCCGGGCGGGCCGCGGCCGAGCGTCGGCTGCTCGTCTACAGCTCCGACGCCGCCGACGAGGCGGAGCTGGCGAAAACGACGCTGGCCGGCGTCGTGCCGGCGCGCACCGCCCCGTACGCGGGCCTGATCGTGAACAACGCGGCCGGTAACAAGCTGGATTACTACCTGCACCGCAGCATGACCTGGACGCGCACCGGGTGCGGCAGCACCCGGCGGGTGACGGTGACGGTGCGCCTGGCCAACGTCGCGCCGGCCAGGGTGCCGCCCTACGTGGGTGAGCGCAACGACCACCCGCGGTACGCGACGAAGCTCGGCGACACCCGGCTGGCCGTGTACTACTACGCCAGCGCCGGGGCGTTCCGCCTCACCACGACGATCGACGGTGTCACCGCCCCGGTCGCGCAGGGCAGCGAGCAGGGCCACCCGACCTACGGCCTCGACGTCGAGATGCCGCGGGGCAGGACCCGCACGATCGTGTTCACCTTCGACGAACCGGCCGGCACCGGACCGGTCACGGTGTTGCGCCAGCCTCTGGTGAATCCGATCGCGGTCAGCACGCGCGACCAGTCCTGCGGCTGACGGCTAGAGCACGGTCACCAGTGCGACGACGGCGACGAAGATGAGCGCGACGCCGAGGGAGACGAGGACGAGCGCGATGTCGCCGTTCGGGGTGTGCCGCGCCCACCGCTTGAGGCGGCGCCACGGTCGCCCGACGCGACGGTGCCCAGCAGAGTCGCTCACGCGCACCTCCCGACACCGCTAACCTGAGCGGAACAGACTCAAGTTCTGCATCGTTGAGCCTAGTGCCGCCACGTTAGCAAGGCCCACCCCACGTTTCCTGAGGTGAATTCAGACCATGGACATGACCACCCGCAGCACCCAGGCCGTCAACAGCGCCGTGAAGCAGGCCGCCGAGAACGGCAACCCGGCTGTCGAGGACGCCCACCTCGCCGTCGCGCTGCTCGACGACACCGAGACCCTCACCCGCCCGCTGCTGCAGGCCGTCGGCGCCGACCCGCTGGCCGTGCGCGCCGACGTCACGCGCCTGGTCGACAAGCTGCCCTCGGCCACCGGGCAGTCGGTCGCCGCGCCGCAGACGTCGCGCAGCCTGCTGGCCGTGCTCGGCGCCGCCGAGCGTGCGGCCCGCTCGCGCAGCGACAGCTACGTCAGCGCCGAGCATCTGCTGCTGGCGCTGACTGAGCAGAGCAGCGACGTCGCCGAGGTCCTGCGCCAGCACGGCGCCACGACCGCGGCGCTGTCCGACGCGCTCGAGTCGGTGCGCGGCTCGCAGCACGTCACCTCGCCCGATCCCGAGGGCACCTTCCAGGCGCTCGAGAAGTACGGCAACGACCTCACCGAGGCCGCGCGGGCCGGCAAGATCGACCCGGTGATCGGCCGCGACGCCGAGATCCGCCGTGTCGTGCAGGTTCTGTCGCGCCGGACGAAGAACAACCCCGTCCTCATCGGCGAGCCCGGTGTCGGCAAGACCGCCGTCGTCGAGGGCCTGGCCCAGCGCATCGTCGAGGGCGACGTGCCCGAGTCGCTGCGCGGCAAGAAGCTGATCTCGCTCGATCTCGGGGCGATGATCGCCGGCGCGAAGTACCGCGGCGAGTTCGAGGAGCGACTGAAGGCGGTCCTCACCGAGATCAAGGACTCCGGGGGGCAGGTCGTCACCTTCATCGACGAGCTGCACACCGTCGTCGGCGCCGGGGCCACCGGCGAGGGAGCGATGGACGCCGGCAACATGCTCAAGCCGATGCTGGCCCGCGGCGAGCTGCGGCTGGTGGGCGCCACGACGCTCGACGAGTACCGCGAGCACATCGAGAAGGATCCGGCGCTGGAGCGGCGCTTCCAGCAGGTGCTGGTCGCGGAGCCGTCCGTCGAGGACACCGTCGCCATCCTGCGCGGGCTCAACGGCCGCTACGAGGCGCACCACCGCGTCGACATCAGCGACGGCGCGCTGGTCGCCGCGGCGACGCTGTCCGACCGCTACATCACCTCCCGGTTCCTGCCCGACAAGGCCATCGACCTCGTCGACGAGGCGGCCAGCCGGCTGCGCATGGAGATCGACTCCCGGCCCGTCGAGATCGACGAGCTGGAGCGGGCCAAGACGCGCCTGACCATGGAGGAAATGGCGCTGGCCAAGGAGAAGGACCCCGCCTCGATCGACCGGTTGGCCAAGCTGCGCGCCGAGATGGCCGATCTCACCGAGAAGCTCGACGCGCTGAACGCGCGGTGGGAGCGCGAGAAGAGCGGCCTGAACCGGGTCGGCGAGCTCAAGGAGCGCATCGACGACGTCCGCGGCCAGATCGAGCGCGCGCAGCGCGACGGCGACCTCGAGACCGCGTCGCGGCTGCAGTACGGCGAGCTGCCCGTGCTCGAGAAGGAACTCGACTCGGCCAGCGAGGCCGAGTCGCACACCGGCGACGACGTGCTGGTGAAAGAGCAGGTCACCGCCGACGACATCGCCGAGGTCGTGGCGGCCTGGACGGGCATCCCGGCCGGCCGGCTGCTGGAGGGCGAGACGGCCAAGCTGCTGCGCATGGAGGACGAGCTCGGCCGCCGCGTGATCGGTCAGAAGCCGGCCGTTCAGGCCGTGTCGGACTCCGTCCGTCGGGCCCGGGCCGGCATCTCCGACCCGAACCGGCCGACCGGCTCGTTCCTTTTCCTCGGGCCCACCGGCGTCGGCAAGACCGAGCTGGCCAAGGCGCTGGCCGACTTCCTGTTCGACGACGAGCGCGCGATGGTGCGCATCGACATGAGCGAGTACTC
>CAZZZE010000343.1:0-3436 GCA_964658365.1 uncultured Jatrophihabitantaceae bacterium | reverse complement strand
GGGCTCGGCAACGAGGAGGTGATCGCCCAGCTGCTGCCGAATGTTGTGCGCGGCAGCATCGTCACCGCCGGCGCGGTGACGTCGCCCGGCACGGTGCGTTACGACGCGCCCGGAGATTCCTCGTTCGGGCCGTTCGAACCGAGCCCGGCCGACCCGGCGCGAATCGCCCGACTGGCCGGCCTGCTCACCCGCGCCGGCCTGGTCACACACGCGCTCGCCGACGCCCGCGGGCCGCAGTGGACCAAGGTGGTCTTCAACTCGGCCACCAGCCCGCTCTCGGCCCTGACCGGACTGTCGGTCGGGCAGGTGTGCACCGACCCGGCCCTGCTGGCCCAGGTCGACCGGCTGATCGAGGAGGCCCTGTGGGTCTGCGCGGCCGAGGGCATCGTGCTCACCCGCTCGCCCGACGATTCGGTGCAGGAAGCGATCCAGGAGGCCTTCTGGCACAAGCCAAGCATGTTGCAGGACGTGCTGGTCCGTCGCCCGACCGAGATCGACGTGCTCAACGGCGGGGTCGCCGCCGCGGGCCGCCGGGTCGGCGTCCAGACCCCGTTGCATGACGCGATGGTCGCCCTGGTCCACGGCCTCGAGTCGTCGTGGTCGGCGGACGCGGGCGGCCACTGATCCGCCTGGGACGACCGGGAAGTCACACCTGCGCGGACCGGCCGACCTCGAGCCGGTGCACGATCTGGCCACCGGTCAGGCCGTCGAGCATGCCCGCGTACTTGGCCGGGTCGGTGGTCTCGCCCTCGTGGATCGGAACGGCGACGCGCGGGGCGACGGTCAGGACGTAGTCGATCGCTTCGCCCAGCTTGAGCCACGGGCCGTCGACGGCCACGGCGAGGACGTCCACGTCCTGAGTGGGCACGAAGAACGAGTCGCCCGGGTGCAGCAGGGCGCCGTCGTCGAACAGGTAGGCCGCGTTGGTGCACCCGGGGATGTCGCCGAACACGGCCGCGTGCAGCCCGCCGAGGACGTCGACCGTGGTTGCCCCGAACGTCAGCCGGTCACCCACCTGCACCACCCGGTGCTCGGGCAGTCCCGCGACCTCGGTGGCGGTGTCGGGATCGACCACCACCGTCGCCCGCGGGCTCGCGGCCAGCACCTGCCGCAGTCGGTCGAGATCGAGGTGGTCCGGGTGCTGATGGGTGACCAGGACGGCGTCCACGTCGGTCACGCCGTCGACCCGGGACAGGTTGCCGGGATCGACGAGCAGCCGGGCGTTTTCGGTCTCGACGAGCAGGGCCGCGTGGCCCAGGTGGGTGAGGTGCATGACCGCTCCGATCGTCGGGGGCTGACAGCGGCGACGCTTCGTCGTACAGTCACGCAGACGAAAGTCGTTATCACTCAATGAAACCATGGCACGAAACCACAGCTCACCAAACCACAGGGGGTTAACTCATGGCCCAGCGTCCGCTGCACGTCCTCATTGCCGGTGCCGGTCTGAGCGGGCTCGCGCTCGCCCAGGGTCTGCGCAAGGACGGGCACACCTGTCAGGTGTTCGAGCGGGACGCGGATTCCACCCGCAAGACCGGCTACATGCTGCACATGAACGCGTTCGGCGGCGAGGCGCTGCGTCGCTGCCTGCCCGACGACCTGTTCGAGCTGTACCTGGAGACCTCTCGACGCACGCCCGAGCGCGGCGAGTCGATCGTGCTCACCGACCAGCTGCACGAGCTCAGTTCGCAGCCGCACCTCGGGCCGCCGAACGAGGGCGACCGTCGCCACACCGGCGTGCATCGGCGGACGCTGCGCCAGATCCTGCTGTCGCGCCTCGGCGACACCGTCCGTTACGGCACCGCGGTGGTGTCCTACGAGGAGACCGACGACGGCGTGCGCGTTCAGCTGTCGGACGGGACCACCGCCACCGGCGACATCCTCGTCGGGGCCGACGGCATCCGCTCCGCGGTCCGCCGCCAGCGGCTGCCGGAGGTGGGCGTGGTGGACGCCGGAGTGCGCGGGATCGGGGTCTACGGCCGCACCATCCTGACGCCCGAGTTGCTGGCCGACATCCCGACGGTGTTGTTGCAGGGCGTGATCATCGCCGCCGACCGCAGCGGGTCGCGGGTGTTGCTGGGCGCGTTCCAGCCGCGGCAGGTGGTCGCCGACGCCCCGGCCGACATCGCCCCGGACGTGCAGCTCGAGCCGGTCGAGGACTACATCATGGTCAGCTGCAGCGTCGCCAGGGGCACCGTCGTACCGCCCGCGAGTGAATGGGACGACGAGACTCCGCTGGCCATGCGCACCTCCATGCTCGCGGCGATCGAGGGGTGGCATCCCGCGCTGCGCGCGATCGTGGCCAACATGGAGCTCGGCTCGATCTTCTCGGTCCCGTTCGGCTACCTCGAGCCGGGCACGGTGTGGCCGCCGTCGCGGGTCACCCTGATCGGCGACTCCGCCCACGCCATGCTGCCGACCCTCGGCATGGGCGCCAACCTGGCCCTCAACGATGCCCGCGTGCTCCTGGACCGGCTCGCGTCCGCCGCGTCCGACGGGACGGACGTCGTGGAAGCGATCGGCGCCTACGAGGACGAGATGCGCACGCTGGTCTACCCGTTCATGCAGATGACGATGGACCACGACAAGCACTTCGGCGGCGGGGCCCTCACCGACGTGGGCGCCGACGCGTCGGCGTGACGGCGGCATCGTGACCACAGGCGGCTTCGCGGGAACCGTGCTGGGGCTGTCGTGCGGCCAGCCGCGCGGGAGCGCCGAGATCCTGCTCAAGGAAGCGCTGCGCGCGGCCGAGTCGGACGGCGCCACGGTCGAGATGGTCCGCCTGGACGACCTGCGGCTGCCGTCCGGCCCGGATCCGGTCGAGCCCGACGACGCGTGGTGGTACTGGGAGCGGTTGGTCGAGTGCGACGGCGTCATCATCAGCACGCCGATCCTGTCGCGGACGGTGACGGCGCGGCTGAAGCTGCTCGGCGACCGGCTGCTCGGCCCGAATGCCGACGCGGCCATCATCGAGCACCTCCTCGCGGTCCGGCGCGCCGGCGGAGAGCCGGACGTGCCGTTCCGGGTGGACGAGCGGGTGCTCAAGCCGCGGGTGGCCGGGTTCCTCGCCGTCGGCGGATCGTTGACGCCGCAGTGGAAGACGCTGACCCTGCCGCTCATGCACACGATGACGTTCTCGATGTCGATCGCGGTGGTCGACCAGGCCCAGTTCGCGGGGGCGGGCACCCCTCGTTCGATCGTTCTCGACGACGCGGCGCTCGCCCGGGCCGCGCAGCTCGGGCGCAACGTCGCCGGTCAGCTGGGTCGATCGTTCGACGACGCGCAGTACCTCGGCGAGCCCGGCCTGTGCCCGATGTGCCATCTGGACGTCGTCGTGCTGCGCGGGACCGGGATCGAGTGCGTAACCTGCGGCGCCCGCGGCCGGTTGACCGCGGACGCCGGCGTCGAGTGGACCGATCTCAGCACGTCGGTCATCGGC
>CAZZZE010000342.1:0-3441 GCA_964658365.1 uncultured Jatrophihabitantaceae bacterium | reverse complement strand
GGCCGCGGCCGCGGCGTCGATACTCAATAGCGCGCTCAGCGCGTCGCGCGTGCGGTCCCCCGCCCGCTCGCCGACCGCGATGCCCGCGGCCCGCCAGCGGGTCAGGACCTGACGGGCGGCCTGCGGGCCCAGGCCGGTCGCCGCGCAGACGCCGCCGGTCGTCACGCTCGGGGCATCGGTGAGCAGCTCGACGGCTGCGATCCACGCCGGCAGCGGTATCCGTGTGCCCTGCAGGACCGTCCCGGTCAGCACCGAGAACTGCCGCCGGCACGCGCCGCACTTCCACAGCCGCCGGGCGGTACCGGCGCCGGTGCGCGTGCGGCGCAATCCGCCCGCGGGGCGCAGCAGGTAGCAGCGGTCGGCCGTCGAGCAGTGCGGGCAGCGAGCCGGGCGGCCGTTCCACCGCAGCTGCTCGAACAGCTCATACGCCTGCTCGTCGGCGACCTGCCCGGGTGCCTCAGGAGTCGAAGTCGCCACCGTTGAACCCGCCCTTACCGGGCAGTGCGAGGTCGGGCTTGTCGAGCTCCTCGATGTTGACGTCCTTGAACGTCACGACCCGGACCGTCTTGACGAAGCGCGCCGGGCGGTACATGTCCCAGACCCAGGCGTCGCGCATCGTCAGCTCGAAGTAGACCTCGCCGTCGGTGTTGCGCGGGACGAGGTCGACGTCGTTGGTCAGGTAGAAGCGCCGCTCGGTCTCGACCACGTAGCTGAACTGTGCCGCGACGTCCTTGTACTCGCGGTAGAGCTGGAGTTCCATGTCGGTCTCGTAGTTCTCGAGATCCTCGGTGCTCATGACGCCCACGCTCCGCTAGTCATACCGCTCCCGCTCCGCTCGTCGCCGAGCTCTGTCACAGCCTCGCCGAGCGGGGCGGTGTCTGTTGGATTGTCCACTACCGGTTCCAACCCACGTAGCGCGCGACGCACATTCACGTATCGGCGGCGGTGCTGCGGGCAGGGTCCGACGCTCGACAGCGCCGCCGAGTGGGCCGGCGTGATGTAGCCCTTGTGCTGGTCGAACTCGTAGTGCGGCCACTCGTCGTGCATGCCGGTCATGATGGCGTCGCGGGTGACCTTCGCCAGGATCGAGGCCGCAGCGATGCAGGCGATCGTGGCGTCGCCCTTCCACACCGCGGTCGCCGGGATGCCCAGCCCCGGCACCGGGAACCCGTCGGTCAGCGCGTACTGCGCAGCCGGCTCGAGCGTGCACAGCGCGCGGCGCATACCGGCCAGGTTCGCGACGTGCAGGCCGTACGCGTCGATCTCGGCCGCGGGGATGATCACCACGGAGTACGCCAGCGCGCGGGCCCGGATGCGATCGAAGAGCCGTTCCCGGGTGGCGGCGGTGAGCACCTTCGAGTCGTCGAGCCCGTCGATGCGTCCCCGGCGACCCGGCGGCAGGATGCAGGCCGCGACCACCAGCGGCCCGGCGCAGGCACCGCGCCCCGCCTCGTCGGCACCGGCCACGAGCTCGAAACCGGCGCGCGCGAGGGCGGACTCGTACCCGCCGAGCGGGCCGTCACGACGGACGACCAGGCGCGGGGGGCGCACGGTGGATCCCCCGACCGTTGTTGCTCGAGCCATGACGCGGGCCACGCTACCGGGCGGCGGGCGGCTCGTGCAGGACACGATCCAGGACATCGCCGAGATCGGGCGGCAGCAACGTCTCGGCGGTCGAGCGCAGCTCGGCGACGGTCCACCAGGCGTAGCCGAGCACCGTCTCGCGCTCCATGGCGGTCAGCCCCTGCGGACGCACGTCCAGGCCCGCGTCGACCCGCGCCAGGTAGAAATGGTCGACCTGGTCGTAGGTGATTCCGGCCCATGACCAGAACCGCCGCGTGCTCAGCACCGCCGGCTGGCCGACCGGGAGCGCGATGCGCAGGCCGATCTCCTCGAACGCCTCACGCGCCGCGGCGTCGCGCGGGTCCTCGCCGGCCTCGACTCCCCCGCCCGGTGTCAGCCAGTGCGTGCCGTCCTCGACGCGTTCGTGGATGAGCAGGACGCGCTCATCGGGGTCGACGACCAGCAGCCGGCCGCCGACCCGAGCGACAGGGCTCACGGGCGACGACGGCGCCGACGACGCAGTACGAAGACCGGCAGCACGGTCGCCAGCGAGGCCGTAGCGGGCAGGGCCGGACCGCTGGCCTGCGCGGCGCTGGTGAAGGTGGACGGTGTCCCGAGGGTGCGCCAGCGGGACGGCGGCCAGGCGATGACGAACGCCTTGCCGATGACGTCGCTGACCGGGACGGTGCTCGCGATGGGATCGCAGTGCTGGTCGTCGGTCGTGCTCTCCACACCGTCCGACGAGCAGTGGAAGCGCGAGTCGGCCGAGTCGTTGCGGTGATCGCCCATGACCCACAGCCGCCCCTTGGGGACGGTGACCGGTCCGAAGGTGGCGGCGGCGTCGGTGCCGTCGAGGTGGACGTACGGCTCGTGCAGCGTGCGGAACGGTCCTGCCGCGCCGTGGGTGCTGATCATGATCTGGCCGTTGGTGCCCTTGACCGTCTGCCCGCCGGTGGCGATGACCCGCTTGACCAGAACCTGGCCGTCGGGCGGCACGAACCCGACGAGCTGGCCGAAGCCGCGGATCGTGCGGGTGATCGGGTTGCTGGGCGGTGTCGTGCTCGGCTCGTCGGAGCCCCAGTCCTTGGGGTCGTGGAAGACCACGATGTCGCCCGGGTGCGGGTCGCGGAGGTCGTAGATCGGCTTGTTGACCAGGATCCGGTCGCCGTGGCAGCCCGGGCAGCCGTGCAGCGTCTTCTCCATCGAGTCCGACGGGATGAAGAAGGGCTGGACGACGAAGCTCTTGACGAGGATCGCGATGCCGACCGCCAGCAGCACGAGGGCCGGAAGTTCCCACCACGGCGGCTTGCGGCGCTGCTTGGTCGCGGTCCGCCGTCGCCGGCCGTACCAGGTGCGGCCGTGGGCGGCCTTCGCCCCGGCGGCGGCCGGCTCGACCGGCTGGTCGGCTACCGGATCGGTGCCGGCAGGTTCGACCGCGCCGGGTTCGATCCCGTCCGGCTCGGCCGCGGTGTGCCGGTGGAACTCGGCCTCGACGGGATCCGGCTCCACGGGATCGGACGCGCCGGGTTCTGGCTCGCGATGCTCGGCCATGCGGGGGTGGAGGTGAGGTCAGCTCGCGCGGATCAGCGAACGACGGTCTCGCGCTTCTCCTTGATCTTGGCCTTCTTGCCGCGCAGCTCGCGCAGGTAGTACAGCTTGGCGCGGCGGACGTCGCCGCGGGTGACGACCTCGATCTTGTCGATGACCGGGGTGTGGACCGGGAAGGTGCGCTCGACGCCGACGCCGAAGCTGACCTTGCGGACGGTGAACGTCTCGCGGATGCCGCCGCCCTGGCGACGGATGACGACACCCTGGAACACCTGGATACGCGAGCGGGTGCCCTCGATGACCCGGACGTGGACCTTCAGGCTGTCACCG
>CAZZZE010000341.1:0-3449 GCA_964658365.1 uncultured Jatrophihabitantaceae bacterium | reverse complement strand
GCCCGAAGCGCTACGACGCGCCGTGGAAGGACATCGAGAACCAGGGCTACATCGCACCGGCCGACTGCACTGAGGTGCGCGTCACCCTCACCGACGCCGAGCGGATGGCCTACGCCACCGCCGAGCCCGAGGACCGCTACAAGCTGGCCGCCACCGCGCGGACCAAGCTGCCGGTGATCAAGCAGATCGTCGACAACCACCCGAACGACCAGGTGCTGGTCATCGGCGCCTACCTCGACCAGCTCGACGACGTCGCCGCCGAGCTCGACGGCGCGCCGATCATCCAGGGCTCGACGTCGACCAAGGAGCGCGAGCGGCTCTACGACGAGTTCCGCCGCGGCGAGTCCCGCGTCCTGGTGGTCAGCAAGGTCGCGAACTTCTCGATCGACCTGCCCGAGGCTGCGGTCGCGGTCCAGATGTCGGGCACGTTCGGCTCCCGGCAGGAGGAAGCGCAGCGGCTCGGCCGCGTGCTGCGCCCGAAGGCCGACGGGCGGCAGGCACACTTCTACACCGTCGTCTCGCGCGACACCCTGGACGCCGAGTACGCCGCCCACCGGCAGCGCTTCCTCGCCGAGCAGGGTTACGCGTACACGATCCTCGACGCCGACGACCTACTCGGGCGGCCGCTGCCCGAGTTCCCGGTGGAGGAGGACTGAGCCTGCGGCCCGCTGAGTGCGGGCGGCCACCGTCGAGCCCGGGTGGTAGACGTAGCGACATGCTGTTGCGCCACTGCGTCGCCCTGCCCACGCTGGCCCTGGCCGGTGCTGTCACCCTGACCGGCTGCACGTCGAGCTCGGACGCGCCGTCGACGACGGCCGCACCGTCCTCGACGCCCGCAAGCGCACCGTCCGGCGGGGTGGCGGATGCGCCGGCCACGATGGCCGCGGCGCTGAGCAAGGGTCTGGCCACGGCCACGTCGGCGCACCTCGCGGTGTCCACGACGCTGTCCAAGCAGACCCTCAAGGGTGCCGGCGACGTCACCCTCGAACTAGGTGCGATCACCCGAGCGCAGCTGCGCCAGGACCTGCCGAGCGGCCTGGGCACGATGTCGGTCGTCGTGACCGGCGACAAGACCTACGCGAAGCTGCCGAGCGCCCTGCGTATTGACTCCAGCAGGCCGTGGGTGCTGCTCACCCCTGATAGCAAGAGCATCGTCGTGTCGCAGCTGGCGTCGACCGTCCAGCCGGTCCTGACCGTCGCCTCCCCCGCGAGCCTGGTCGCGTTCGCCCGTGCGGCGTCCTCGGTCACCCGGCTCGGTGCGCAGTCCATCGGCGGCGCGGCGACCACGCACTACCGGGTGGTCGTCGACGCCGGGAGCTTGCCGTCGTCGGTGCCCAGCAGCATCACGGCCGGCGGCAAGACCTCCATCCCGATCGACATGTACCTCGACTCCAGCGGCCGGCCGCGCCAGGTCACCGGCACGTTCTCGATCAGCGGGCAGACCGTCACCCCGACGATCACCCTGTCGGCCTATAACGTGCCGGTGTCGGTCACCGCCCCGCCGTCGTCGCAGGTCAGCGCGCAGTAACCCGGGCGACTGGCGGACGTTCGGCAGAATGACCGGGTGCACGTAGCGCTCGACATCCTGGCCATGGTCGCGGTGGTCGGCTTCGGCGCCGCGTTCGCGCGGCGGCTGGCGTGGTCCGAACCGCTCGTCCTGGTGAGCGTCGGGATCGTGTTGTCGTTCGTCCCGCACGTCCTCGAGATCAGGCTGACGCCCGACCTGGTCCTCATCGGCCTGCTGCCGCCGCTGCTCTACGCCGCCGCACTGCAGACGTCCCTGATCGACTTCAAGGCCAACCGGCGCCCGATCCTGCTGCTGTCGGTGGGATTGGTCGTCTTCTCGACCCTCGCAGTCGGCCTGGTCGCGTGGTGGGTGCTGCCCGCTGCGACGCTGTCGGCCGGGTTCGCGCTCGGCGCGGTGGTCGCACCGCCCGACGCGGTCGCGGCCACCACGGTGGCGCGCCGGGTCGGCATGCCGCGGCGCATCGTGTCGATCCTCGAGAGCGAGAGCCTCGTCAACGACGCCACCGCCCTGGTCGCGCTGAACACCGCCATCGCCGCGATCTCCGCGTCGGTCAGTCCCGTCGAGGTCGGGTGGGACTTCGTGCGCTCGGCCGGCGGCGGGCTGTTGGTCGGGCTGGCCGCGGCGTTCGTGCTGGCCAAGATCCGCCGCTTCATCGACGACCCGGTGCTCGACACCACGCTGTCGTTCGCGGCGCCCTATGTCGCGTTCCTGCCCGCCCAACAGCTCCACGGCTCGGGCGTGCTGGCCGTCGTCGTCACCGGCCTGCTGCTCGGGCATAAGGCGCCCGTCCTGCAGACGGCGAGCTCGCGCATCGCCGAGAACGTCAACTGGCGCACCGTCCAGTTCCTGCTCGAGAACGTGGTGTTCCTGCTCATCGGGCTGCAGGTCCGCCGGCTCCTGCGCACCGTCATCGACTCCGACCTGAGCTTCGTGCAGGTCGCCGTACCGTGCGCCGCCGTCCTCGTGGCCACAGTGGTGGTGCGCATCGCGTGGGTCTTCGGGGTCACCGCGCTGCTGCGGGTGCTCGGCGTGCGCACCTGGGACTGGCGGACGTCGGCGGTCGTGTCGTGGGCCGGCATGCGCGGCGTCGTCACGCTCGCCGCCGTGTTCCTGCTGCCCGCCGACACCCCGCAGCGCGGCCTGCTCGCGTTGTGCGCGTTCGTGGTCGTGGCCGGGACGCTGCTCGTCCAGGGGTTGACGCTGCCGACGCTGGTCCGGCGGCTGCGGCTGCCGTCACCCGACGCGGCCGAGGACGCGCTGCAGAGCGCGCAGCTGGTCAACGCGGCGGCGAACGCCGGCCTGGCCGTGCTCGAGGAGGTCAGCACCGACGACGACCCGAAAGAGGTGCTGGCCGACCTGCGCGACCGGGCGATGACCCGCAGCAACCGCATCTGGGAGCAGCTGGGCCGCTCGCAGAGCGAGGTCGAGCCGCCGTCGGCCGCCTACCGGCGGCTGCGCCTGCAGATGCTCTCGGCCGAGCGGGGCTCGATCCTCGAGGCCCGTGACCGCGGCATCTACGACGACGTCGTGCTGCGCCAGTCGCTGCAGGCGATCGACCTCGAGGAGTCCCTGCTCGACCGCATCGCCGACGCCGCCGCGCAGGTCGACGAGCAGCTCGTCACCGCCGAGCAGCGCGCCGGCGACTGCGAACACCTCGAGAACGCGCCGCACGTCATGCGGGCCAACACCCCCGACGGTTGCGAGGAGTGCCTGCGCGACGGCATGCGCTGGGTGCACCTGCGGCTGTGCCTCGAGTGCGGCCACGTCGGCTGCTGCGACTCCTCACCCGGCCGGCACGCGGTGGGTCACTTCGAGCAGTCCCGGCACCCGGTGATGCGCTCCATCGAGCCCGGCGAGGCGTGGCGGTGGTGCTTCGTCGACGGCCTGCTCGGCTGATCGCCGCCCGCTGCGCCGAGTTGTT
>CAZZZE010000340.1:0-3460 GCA_964658365.1 uncultured Jatrophihabitantaceae bacterium | reverse complement strand
AGGCTCAGCCAACCCACAGCGACGCCGAGCCCGGCGCCGGAGAAGCGGTTCAGCCGCGCCCCCGGGGCGGACGCGGTCTTACCCGCACCCGCCCCGGCGACGACGCTGGTGACAGCCATGCTCAGGTGCCGGCTTCGATCTTGGTCACGATGCCAGTCTTCGGGTCGAAGTACTTGACGTTCGCGACCTTCCAGCCGCCCAGGTTCTCGATCGTCTCGAGCTTCTGCACGGTCGGGAACGGGTTGGACGGGTCGTTCGCGCCGGTCACGGTGCCGGGGTTGAAACCGCTCAACACCGAGCGGTAACCGTTGGCCGCGAAGATCTTCTGGCCGGCTTCACTCTCGTTGAAGGCCAGGAACGCCTTCGCCGACTTCGAGGCCTTCAGGGTCACCGCGGCCGGGTTCTCGATCAGGATCGACTCCGTGGGCACGATGTAGTCGACCGCCGATCCCTTCTGCTTGGCGCCGATGGCCTCGTTCTCGTAGGAGACGAGGACGTCACCGGTGCCGTTGATGAAGGTCTGGGTGGCCTTCGAGCCACTCTCGGGCTTGGCCGCGACGTTGGCGAAGAACTTCTTCAGGTAGGCGCCGGCCTCGTCGGCGGTGCCACCGTCTTCGAGCACGTGGGTGTAGGCGGCCAGGATGTTCCATTTGGCCGAACCGGATGAGGCCGGATCGGGCGTCACGATCTTGATGCCGGGCTTGATCAGGTCGTTCCAGCCGGTGATGTGTTTCGGGTTGCCCTTACGGACCACCAGGACGACGACCGACTTGGAGACCAGACCCTTGGTCGGGCCGCTGTTCCAGGACGCGGCGACGAACTTGGGTACGAGCTTGGTCATGTCCGGCTCGAGCGAGAAGGCGACATAGTCGGCCTTCTGCCCGTTCAGTACGGCCCGACTCTGGTCGCCGCTGGCGCCGTAGGACGCGGCGATCTTCGCGCCCTTACCGGCGCTGGTCTTTTCGAACGCCGCGCTCAACGCGTCGTAGGCGGGCTTGGGCACCGAGTAGGCAACCAGCGAGATCTTCTTTCCGCTGCTGCTGGAGCTGCAGGCCGTCAGAGCGGTGACCGCAATGACGGATCCGGCGAGCAGTGCCCGCGTGGTGTGGTTTAAGCGCATGCGACGTCCATTCACGTGTGAGTGTTCCCCCCGGGTAACCGACAAATTCGATCGGCAGACTAGAGAATAACCGAATGATCAAGCGATGCAAACCGACAAGGGGCATTTTTGGTGCCGATTCGGTCACGAAGTTGATCATGCGGCGCACCCATCACGCAACCCCAGATCCCGCCGCCCGCCGGCCGTCGTCGAAACCTGCATTGCCCCGCTGATGCTCGTGCAGTGGGCGGGATCACATCACCTGGCGGGGCCAACCTCGCAGGGGCTGGCCAGACGCGCGCAACCTCGCGGGGGCGGGGGGCGGGGCGCCCGCCTCAGAAACAGCTTCGGTGCACAGCGGCCCGACAGGCGGGTCGCTGCGCACCGAAGGGCACTGTTGTTGGGTTCAGGTCAGTTGGCTGCGCCCGCGCCGACGGGCTCGGCCGCCGAAGCGGCAGCCGCGTCCTCGCGGACCGGGACCAGGCTGATCTTGCCGCGGCCGTCGATCTCGGTGATCTCGACCTGGAGCTTATCGCCGACGTTGACGACGTCCTCGACCTTGTTCACCCGCTTGCCGTTGCCCAGCTTGCTGATGTGGACGAGCCCGTCCTTGCCCGGCAGCAGCGAGACGAACGCACCGAACGCGGCGGTCTTGACCACCGTGCCGAGGAAGCGCTCCCCCACCTTGGGCATCTGCGGGTTGGCGATCGCGTTGATGCGGTCGACCGCCTCCTGCGCGGAGAGCCCGTCCGAGGCGCCGACGTAGATCGTGCCGTCGTCCTCGATCGTGATCTGGGCGCCGGTCTCGTCCTGGATCGAGTTGATCATCGCGCCCTTGGGCCCGATCACCGCACCGATCTTGTCGACCGGGATCTTGACCACGGTGACGCGCGGGGCGTACTCGCTCATCTCGTCGGGCTCGTCGATGGCCTCGGCCATGACGTCGAGGATGTGCAGCCGGGCCTCGCGAGCCTGGGTCAGTGCACTGGCCAGCACGTCGGACGGGATGCCGTCGAGCTTGGTGTCGAGCTGTAGTGCGGTGACGAACTCACGCGTGCCGGCGACCTTGAAGTCCATGTCACCGAACGCGTCCTCGGCACCGAGGATGTCGGTCAGCGCGACGTACTCGGTCTGGCCGTCGACCGTGTCCGACACCAGTCCCATGGCGATTCCGGCCACCGGGGCCTTCAGCGGCACGCCGGCGTTGAGCAGGGCCAGCGTCGATGCGCACACCGAGCCCATCGAGGTCGAGCCGTTGGAACCGAGGGCCTCGGACACCTGGCGGATCGCGTAGGGGAACTCATCGCGGCTCGGCAGGACGGGTACGAGCGCCCGCTCGGCCAGCGCGCCGTGACCGATCTCGCGCCGCTTGGGCGAACCCACCCGGCCGGTCTCGCCGGTCGAGTACGGCGGGAAGTTGTAGTTGTGCATGTAGCGCTTCGTGCGGTTGGGCGACAGCGTGTCCAGCTTCTGCTCGAGACCGAGCATGTTCAGCGTGGTGACGCCCAGGATCTGGGTCTCCCCGCGCTCGAACAGCGCCGAACCGTGCACCCGCGGGATGACCTCGACCTCGGCCGAGAGCGTGCGGATGTCGGACAAGCCGCGGCCGTCGATGCGGACCTTGTCGCGCAGGATGCGCTGGCGGACGAGCTGCTTCTGCAGTGAGCGGTAGGCGGCGCTGATCTCGCCCTCGCGGCCGTCGAGCTGGCCGGCGAGCGACGCCTTGACCTCGGCCTTGAGGTCGTCGGTGGCGCTCTCGCGCTCCTGCTTGTCGGCCAGGGCCAGGATGCCGGTCAGCTTGTCGGTCGCGGCGCTGGCCACGGCGGCGTAGACGTCGTCCTGGTAGTCGAGGAAGACCGGGAAGTCGGCGGTCGGCTTCGCGGCGACCCGGGCCAGTTCGGCCTGGGCGCGGCACAGCTCGGCGATGAACGGCTTGGCCGCTTCCAGGCCCTGTGCGACCACCTCTTCGGTGGGCTTGGTCGCACCGTTGGCGAGCAGTTCGAGCACGTTCTCTGTGGCCTCGGCCTCGACCATCATGACCGCGACGTCACCGTTGGCCAGCGTGCGGCCGGCGACGACCATGTCGAAACTGGCCCGCTCGAGTTCGGTCTGCGTCGGGAAACCGACCCACTGGCCGTCGATCAGGGCGACCCGGGTGCCGCCGACCGGGCCGGAGAACGGCAGGCCGGAGATCTGGGTGGAGGCGGACGCGGCGTTGATCGCGAGCACGTCGTAGGCGTGGTCGGGGTTGAGGGCCAGGACCGTGATGACGACCTGGACCTCGTTGCGCAGGCCCTTCTTGAAGGTCGGGCGCAGCGGGCGGTCGATCAGGCGGCAGGTGAGGATCGCGTCCTCGCTGGG
>CAZZZE010000339.1:0-3486 GCA_964658365.1 uncultured Jatrophihabitantaceae bacterium | reverse complement strand
GCCCGACGGGTCGAGCGCCGAGGTCGTTGCCGGGCCGGACGGTCCGGACGCACTGGCCCGCACCGCCGCGTCCGCGCTGAGCGCCGTGCTCGCCTCGTCCGTCGCCGGCGACCTGGCCGACATCGACGTGTTGAGCGCCGACGCTGTGGCTTCGCTGCTCCACCCGGCCCCACGCCCCGGCCCGCGCGAGCACGTCCTCGACCTCGTCGCTGCTGCGGCGCGAGCGCACCCCGACCGCGTCGCGCTCACCGACGGCACCACCGCGCTCACCTACCGTCAGCTGTCCGAGCGGGTCGACGCGCTTGCCGCTGCCCTCGTCGACGCCGGCGCCGACCGCGGCGCGCCCGTCGCCCTGCAGCTGCCGCGTTCGGTCGATCTGCTCGTCGCGATGCTCGCCGCCATGCGTTGCGGCGCCGGTTACCTGCCGCTCGACCTCGACCAGCCGCCCGCCCGTATCGCGGCGCAGGTGGACGCTGCCGGCAGCCGCGTCGTCGTGATCGCGGACGGCGACGGCCTGCCCGGTCACACGCCCGTGAGGCTCGATGCGAGTGGCAGAGCTACCTTGCCCGAGCTCGACGGTGACGCGCTTGCGTACGTCATCTTCACGTCGGGCTCGACCGGCACGCCGAAGGGCGTCGCGGTCCCTGCCCGGGCCCTGACCAACTACTGCACCGCCGTCCTCGAGGTCGTCGCACCCGACGGCGGCCGCGAGACGCCACGGGCATGGGGGCTCGTCACGTCGCCCACCACGGATCTCGGCAACACCGCGATCTTTCCGGCCCTCGTGTCCGGCGGCACGGTGCACGTCGTGCCGATGGCGACCGTGCAGGACCCGGTCGAGTTCGGCCGCTACCAGACCGCCCATCGGCTCGACATCGTCAAGATCACCCCGTCGCACCTGGGCGCGTTGCTTGCCGACGACCGCGCCGACGTGCTGCCGCGCGAGCTGCTGTTCCTGGGCGGCGAGGCGCTGCCCTGGTCGCTCGTTGCCGAGATCCGCCGTCGGGGCAGCTGCCGAGTGGTCAATCACTACGGTCCCACCGAGTCGACGGTCGGCGTCCTCACGGCCGAGGTCGACGAGCCGCCGGCCGACAGTGTCGGCATGGTGCCGATCGGGCGCCCGCTTGCCGGCACCGAGGTGCTCGTGCTCGACGCCCGCCGCCGGCTCGTGCCCGACGGCGCCGTGGGCGAGCTCGCGATCGGTGGCGCCGGATTGGCCGACGGCTACCTGGCCGACGCGGCGACGACGGAAGAACGGTTCGTGCCGCACCCTTATCGCGACGGGGAGCGCGTCTACCTCACCGGCGACCTGGGCCGGCGCGGCCCGGACGGGCGCATCGGGTTCCTCGGCCGCCGCGACGGCCAGCTGAAGATCCGGGGGTTCCGGGTCGAGGTCGGCGAGATCGAGGCTGCGCTGCGCGAGCACCCGAGTGTGCGCCGGGCGGCCGTGGTCCTGCGTGACGACGTCGGCCCCGATGCCCAATTGGTCGGCTACGTCGTGGTGCAGGTGCACCCCGGTCCGAGCGAGCAGGACCTCCACGAGCACCTGCGGGCCCGCGTACCCGACTACATGATCCCGCCGCGCATCGTCGCGTTGGACACCCTGCCGTTGCGACCGAACGGCAAGCTCGACACGGCCGCGCTGCCGGTGCCGCCGGCGGGGTCCGCACGCGAGCACGTCGAGCCCGAGTCCGAGCTCGAGAAGCAGGTGGCCGGAATCTTCGCCAACGTGCTCGGCGTCGACTCCGTCGGGGTCACCGATGACTTCTTCGAACTCGGGGGTCACTCCCTGCTGGCGACGAAGATCATCGTGGCGGTGCGGTTCGAGGTCGGGGTCGACCTGCCCGTCTACAGCCTGTTCGAGTCCCCGACCGTCCGGGGCATCGCCGAGCGGGCCGCGCAGGCGCAGCTCGCCGCCGTGGACGCCGATGAGCTGGCGCGCCTGATCGCCGAATTGGACGGCATGTCCGACAAGGAGGCCGCCGCGTTGCTCGCCGCCGAGGGTGAGGACCCCGGCGAGCGCGAAGCATGACCGATCCCTCGCGGATCGGCCAGCTCAGCGAGGCGAAGCGCGCGCTGCTCGACCAACGGTTGCGCGAACGTGCCGCCGCCCGCGAAGAAGCCGCCGACGCGCCACCGGAGCTGTCCTTCGCGCAGGAACGCCTGTGGCTGCTCAGCGAACTGACGCCTGGACTCGTCGCTTACAACACCGCGAGGGTGGTGCGGCTCGACGGACGGGTCGACGTCGCCCGCCTGACCGCAGCCCTGCGTGCAGTCGTCGCCCGCCACGATGTGCTGCGTACGCACCTGCGCGCCGACGCGCAGGGCACACCTCGAGGCGACGTCGGCGCGGTCGGCCCGCTGCAGCTCGAGGTGGTCGACGCCGACACCGACGAGGCGCATACGTGGACTGCGGTGGCGGAGTTCGCCGCCCGCCCGTTCGACCTCTCGCAGGACGATCTGCTCCGCGCGCTGCTCATCCGCTGCCCGGACGGCACGGACCTGCTCGCGCTGTCACTGCACCACATCGCGTCGGACGAGGGTTCGCGGGCTGTGCTGTGGCGGGACCTCGCGCTCGCGTACACGGGCTCCGACCTTCCGCCGCTGCCACTGCAGTACGCCGCGTACGCGCGAACGCAGCGCCGCGAACTGGAACGTCCGGCCATGCGCGAACACGTGGACTGGTGGCGGCGCTACCTCGACGGCGCACCCCAGATCCTCGAGCTGCCGACCGACCACGTCCGCCCTGCGCAGCAGAGCTATCGCGGCGCCCGGCACCGAGTGCGGCTCGAGCCCGACCTCATCGCAGCGCTGCGCTCGTTCGGGGCCGGCCAGGGCGCCACGGTGTTCATGACGGTCCTGGCCGCGTTCGGCTGGTTGCTGCGCAGCTGGGCGCGCACCGAGGACATCCCGATCGGCATGCTGGTGTCCGGGCGTGACCGCCCCGAGACCAGTGAATTGATCGGGATGCTGGTGAACACGCTCGTGCTGCGGGCCGACTGCTCCGGTGATCCCGACTTCGCCGAGCTGGTCGGGCGGGCGCGCGCAGACGTCCTGGCCGCGCTCGAGCACCAGGACGTGCCCTTCGAGAAGATCGTCGAGGCGGTGGCGCCGTCCCGCGACGTCAGTCGCAACCCGCTGTTCCAGGTCGCGGTGAACGCGATCACCGCCGAGCAGGCCGGCGAGTTCCGTCTCGGCGAGCTCACCGCCCGGGTCGAGGACTTCGACCCGCTCACCACCAAGTTCGACCTCGCCTTGCTCGTCGCCGACCGCGGCGCTACCGAAGTCGAGCTCGTCGTGGAGTACGCCGGCGACCTGTTCGACGCCTCGACCGTCGCGGATCTCACCGACGAGCTGCACCTGCTGCTGCGCTCGGCGGTGACCGACCCGACTCGGGCGCTGTCGGCGATCCACCTGCTGCCCGACGGACATCGGCAGCGGCTCGTCGACGACGTCAACGCGACCGCCGCGCCGATCCCGGACGGC
>CAZZZE010000338.1:0-3492 GCA_964658365.1 uncultured Jatrophihabitantaceae bacterium | reverse complement strand
GGGGTCAGGGCCGCGGCGAAATCACCTCCGAGCACCGCACGAAACGAAGTGGGCATGCTCGCGCGCAGCGCGATCAGGTCAACGAGGGTGGTACCGCGGGGCGCGAGCCTCGTCCCTCGAGTCGGCACGCAGGACTCGAAGGAGCAGCACCATGGCCGGTTACGAACCGCTTCCGCCACACGTCGACCTCCCGGCGCTCGACCACGCGGTCATCGACCGCTGGACCGAGTCGAAGGTCTTCCAGCGCAGCGTCGACGCCACAGTCGGCGGCCCCGAGTGGACGTTCTACGAGGGCCCGCCCACCGCGAACGGCATGCCCGGCACGCACCACGTCGAGGCGCGCGTGTTCAAGGACATCTTTCCGCGATACCGCACCATGAAGGGCTTCCACGTGCCCCGCCGCGCCGGCTGGGACTGCCACGGGCTGCCCGTCGAACTGGCCGTCGAGAAGGAACTCGGCTTCACCGGCAAGCCCGACATCGAGGCCTACGGCGTCGAGGCGTTCAACGCGAAGTGCCGCGAGAACGTCCAGCGGCACGTCGACGCGTTCGAGACCATGAGCGAGCGCATGGGCTACTGGGCCGACTACGAGCATGCCTATTGGACCATGACCCCCGACTACGTCGAGTCGGTGTGGTGGGCGCTGAAGACCATCTACGACAAGGGCCTGCTCGTCGAGGACTTCCGCGTCTCGCCCTACTGCCCGCGCTGTGGCACGGGGTTGAGCGACCACGAGGTCGCCCAGGGCTACGAGGACGTCACCGACCCGTCGGTGTACGTCCGCTTCCCTTTGACGTCGGGTCCCTGGGCCGGGCAGGCGGCGCTACTGGTCTGGACGACCACACCCTGGACGCTGATCTCGAACACCGCGGTGGCCGTCAACCCCGAGGTCGACTACGTGGTGGCGCGTCACGCCGGAGACACGCTCGTCCTCGCGCAACCGTTGGTGTCAAAGGTGCTCGGCGACGACGCCGAGGTGCTCGAGACGTTCTCCGGGCGCGACCTCGAGCGTTGGACGTACACGCGCCCCTTCGCGTTCGTCGACATCCCGGACGCGCACTTCGTCGTCCTCGCCGACTACGTCACCACCGACGACGGCACCGGCCTGGTGCACCAGTCCCCGGCGTTCGGCGCCGACGACCTCGCGGTCTGCCGGGCCTACGGCCTGCCCGTGGTCAAGCCGGTCGGCACCGACGGGCACTTCACCGCCGACCTGCCGCTCGTCGGCGGGATGTTCTTCAAGGACGCCGACGACCCGATCGTGCGCGACCTGCGTGCCCGCGACCTGCTGTTCCGGCACGTCCCCTACGAGCACAGCTACCCGCACTGCTGGCGCTGCCACACCCCGCTCATGTACTACGCGCTGCCGTCCTGGTACATCCGCACCACCGCGATCAAGGACGAGCTGCTCGCCGAGAACCAGGCCACCAACTGGCAGCCCAGCACGATCAAGAACGGGCGCTACGGCGACTGGCTGAACAACAACATCGACTGGGCGCTGTCCCGCGACCGCTACTGGGGCACGCCCCTGCCCGTCTGGCGCAACGACGAGGACCCGGCCAGGCAGATCTGCGTCGGGTCGCTGGCCGAGCTGCACGAGCTGTCCGGCGTCGAACTCGCCGACCCGCATCGTCCGTTCGTCGACGACGTCACGTTCACCCGTCCCGGCGAGAGCGGAACGTACCGACGGGTACCCCAGGTGATCGACGCCTGGTTCGACTCCGGTTCGATGCCGTTCGCGCAGTTCGGCGCGCCCTACCGCAACCGGGACGAGGCCGACGCCGCCTACCCGGCCGACTTCATCTGCGAGGCCATCGACCAGACGCGCGGCTGGTTCTACTCGCTGATGGCCGTGGGGACTCTCGTCTTCGGCCACTCGTCGTATCGCAACGTCGTCTGCCTCGGGCACATCCTGGCCGAGGACGGTCGCAAGATGAGCAAGAACCTCGGCAACATCCTCGAGCCGATCTCGCTCATGGACCGGCACGGGGCCGACGCCCTGCGGTGGTTCATGCTCTGCACCGGTTCGCCGTGGTCGGCGCGACGCGTCGGACACAAGGTGCTCGAGGAGATCGCGTCGAAGGTCATCCGCACGTACTGGTCGATCGCGTCCTTCCAGTCGTTGTACGCCCGGGCCAACGGATGGACGCCCGGCAGCGGCGACGGGTCGCCTTCGGTGCTCGACCGCTGGGCGCTGTCGGAGGCGCACCGCATCACCCGTGAGGTCGACGAGGCGCTCGACGCGTTCGACCCGGCGCGGGCCGGACGCGCGCTGGCCGACTACATCGACGATCTCTCCAACTGGTACGTGCGCCGTTCGCGTCGTCGGTTCTGGGACGGCGACCCGGCAGCGCTCGACACCCTGCACCAGTGCCTCGACATCCTGACCCGGCTGCTCGCGCCGCTGGTGCCGTTCGTGACCGAGCAGGTGTGGACGGCCCTGTTCGCGGCAACCGGGGGCGCCGATTCTGTGCACCTGACCGCGTTCCCCGAGGCCGACCCGTCGGTCATCGACGAGCAGCTCGAGACGCAGATGGCGCTCGTGCGCCGCCTTGTCGAACTCGGACGCGCTGCTCGTGCCGATTCGAAGATGAAGACCCGGCAACCGTTGGGACAGGCGCTGATCTCAGCGCCGGGCTGGACGTCGCTGCCGGTAGAGCTGCAGGACCAGGTGCGCGACGAGCTCAATGTCATCTCCCTGGCCGATCTGAGCGACGCCGACGAGCTGGTCGAGCTGTCGGTGAAGGCGAACTTCCGCGAGCTCGGCAAGGTCTACGGCAAGCGGACCCAGCAGGTGGCGACGGCGGTGGCGGCCGCCGCCGCGGCCGACATCGACCAGTTCGTGACGCGGTTCCGGCAGGGCTCGATGTCAGTCGAGGTCGACGGCGAGACCGTGCCGCTGACCGGGGACATGGTCGTCGTCTCCGAGACCCCCCGCTCGGGATGGGCGGTCGCCTCGACCGGGGCCGACACCGTCGCCCTGGACCTCGAACTGACCCACGAGCTACGCCTGGCCGGGCTGGGCCGCGAGATCGTGCGCTTCGTGCAGGACGCGCGAAAGAACGCCGGGCTGGACGTCACCGACCGCATCGAGCTGTGGTGGCGGGTCGGTGGCTCGCCCGAGCCGGCCGAGGCGATCCGCACTCACGGCGACCAGCTGGCGGCGGAGGTGCTGGCGACCACGCTGGCCGAGGGCGAGCCGGCCGACCCGGCGTCGACCTACTCGATCGATGCGGACGAGCTCGGTCTGCGGATCTGGCTGCGCAGGGCCTGACGGGTCAGAACGGGCGTCGCTGGCACAGCGAGCAGGGCTGGAAACCGCCGGTCTCCGCCTCGCTCCTGTCCAGCGGCTGCGCGGCCTGACCCTTGATGATCAGGCAGTCCTGCGCGTGGAAGCGCGGGCGCCCGTCGACCACCCACACCCGGGAGCCGCCGGAGCCGCCGGCTGACGGTGCGGACGACGTCGGCTTCGGCTCGGGTTCCGGCTCGGGT
>CAZZZE010000337.1:0-3498 GCA_964658365.1 uncultured Jatrophihabitantaceae bacterium | reverse complement strand
GAACCGGTGAAGTTCGCGCAGCCGATTGCCTTCAACGTACTTGCCCTGGCCGGGTCGATCGTCGACGACGGCGAGTTCGAGACCGACGAGGAGAAGAAGCTGCGCAACGAGTCGCGCAAGATCCTCGCCATCCCGTCGTTGCGGGTGTCGGGCACCTGCGTGCGGGTGCCGGTGTTCACCGGGCACTCGCTCTCGATCAACGCCGAGTTCGCGCGTCCGCTGACCGTGGCGCGGGCTACCGAGTTGCTGGCCGCGGCCCCCGGCGTCGAGCTGTCGGCCGTCCCGACGCCGCTTCAGGCCGCCGGCCGCGACCCGTGCTACGTCGGGCGCATCCGCCAGGATTCAGGCGTCGACGGCGACCGCGGGCTGGCGCTGTTCGTCAGCAACGACAACCTGCGCAAGGGCGCGGCGCTCAACGCCGTCCAGATCGCCGAACTGCTCGTCTGATCACCCGGGAACGGGCGCGTTCCAGTCGAACGGTTCCATCTCGCGCAGCACCCGTCGCCGCCGGTTGCGCGGCAGGTGATCGATGTAGAGCACGCCCCGCAGGTGGTCGGTCTCGTGCTGCAGGCAGCGGGCGAAGTACCCGTCACCGGTGACCTCGACCGGCTCGCCGTGCAGGTCCACACCGCGCACGACCGCGTGCGGGGCGCGCGCGAGCTCATGGAACGGACCGGGCACCGACAGGCAGCCCTCTTCGCCCACTTCCGGCGCACCGGAGGTCTCGATGCTGGGGTTGACAACGTGCCCGCGGGCCCGCCCGCCCGTCCCGTCGGGGCAGTCGTAGACGAACACGGCGAGGTCCGATCCGATCTGCGGCGCCGCCAGGCCTACCCCTTCGGCCACGGCCAGGGAAGCGAACAGCTCGTCGACGAGGCGCGCGAGAGCGTCGTCGAAGACCTCGACCGCGCGGGCCGGAGCGGCCAGTACCGCGTCGCCGACGACTCGGATCTTGGGGGCTTGCGTGGACATGCTGCGAGCCTAGGACGTCAACGGACCCCACCGGCAGCAGGCCGGGGTCCTCTGGGGCTCAACATCGGCGCGGAAGCGCCGATAGGAGAGGTGCCGGCCGACGCGGATGTCGGCGAGAGGAATCGGTTATGACCGGATCGAAACCACGGACCGGGCCCGCGGACGACACTCTGGGGTCCTCGATCGGTGCCGGCCTGCGCCTCGCGCTGGGCGCGACGGCTCTACAGGCTGCGTGCGTACTCGTCGTCGACGCGACGACGAACGACTGGATCTGCGTCACCGGCGCTGTGCCGGTTTCCGACGACGAACTGCGGGAGCTGGCCGCCGAGCTCACAGCCGGCAGCGCGAGGCACGTGCTCCGCAACGGCGTGATCGGCTACCCGCTCCAGGGCGAACGCGGGTTGCTCGGCGCACTTGTCCTCGCCCCGCACGGCGATAACGTGTCGTTCGAACTCGGTGGACCCGTGCTCGACGACCTGATCCGCTTGCTGACCATCACCCTCGACGCCGCGTCCGCGCGGGTCGAGGCGGCGTTCGCCGAGCAGTCCGTGCGTGCGGTGCGTCGGTTGTTCGTGGAGGGCGCTCGCGCGCTCGACGTCCGGGAGGCCGGTAGGGTGCTCGCCCGCCTGGCCGCCGACACCTTCCAGACCGAGCGGGCCGGGGTGTACGTGGTCGACGACGCGGGACTGATCAGTTTCGCGGTGGGCGTCGGGGTCACCGACGAGCTGAGCGATGCGCTCGAGGAGTCGTTGAACGGCAAGGTCGCGGCGTCGTCGCCGGTCTGGCAGACGCTCGAGCGCCTGGGTGGCCCGGACCTCGTCAACGACGCCCGAACACGGCGCGCCCGAAGCGGTGGTTTCGTCGAGACGATGGGCTTCCTGTCCTACATCGCCATCCCGCTCATGTCGGCCGACGGGCCGCTGGGCATGGTGATCTGCGGCGAGGCGTCACGGCGGCGCACGTGGAACCTGCGGGAGCGCAAGCTCGCCGAGCAGTTCGCGGTCGAAGGCGCGTTGATCGTCGACGCGGCGCGGCTGCGCACGGCGCAGCGTGAGCAGGTGGCGCTGCTGTCCCATCAGGCGCATCACGACGGCCTGACCGGGCTGGCGAACCGCAGGATGTTGATGATCCGGCTGGACGAGGTGCTCGACGCCGCGCGCGCCGGCGGGTCGAAGGTCGCGCTGCTGCTGCTCGACCTGAACGACTTCAAACGGGTCAACGACACACTCGGACATCGTTACGGCGACGAGTTGCTGCAAGAAGTCGCGAAGCGCCTGCAGCAGACGACCCGGACCTCGGACACGCTGGCGCGCCTGGGTGGGGACGAGTTCGCGATCGTGCTGCCGGAGGTGTCCGGGCAGCGGCGGGCGCTTGCGACGGCGTTGCGGGTCGAGCGCGCCCTCGCCGAACCGGTCGTTCTCGACGGAGTCGGGGTCAACGCGATGGCCAGCGTCGGCATCGCGATGTTCCCCGACCAGGCCGAGACCAGCGCGGGCCTGCTGCAGCACGCCGACGTCGCCATGTACGAGGCCAAGCGATCTCGAAACGGGGCGGTCGTCTACGACCACACGATGGACGACGCCACCGTCGACCGGTTGAGCCTGTACACGGAACTGCGCAACGGGATCGCCCGTGGCGAGCTGCGATTGCACTACCAGCCCAAGCTCGACCTGCAACGCAACGTCGTGGTGGGCGTCGAGTCGCTCGTGCGCTGGCAGCACCCGCGCCGCGGTCTGCTCCTACCCGCCGATTTCCTGGGGGTGGCGGAAGCCTCCGAGCTCATCCACCCGCTCACCGCATGGGTCTTCACGAACGCCATCGCCCAGCACAAGGAGTGGACGGACCAGGGCCTCGAGCTGATCGTCGCGGTCAACATCTCGGCGCGCAACCTGCTCAACCACACCCTGCTCACGCGTGGGCGTGAGCAGCTGCGCGCGAGCGGCGCACCCGAGCGGTTCGTCGTCGAGGTCACCGAGACCGCGGTGATGACCGACCCGGAGCAGAGCATCGCAGCGCTGAAGGAGATCCGCGATCTCGGCGTCCGCATCAGCATGGACGACTTCGGCACCGGCCAGTCGTCGCTCGCGCTGCTCAGCCAGCTGCCCGTCGACGAACTCAAGATCGATCGCCAGCTCGTGCGGGCCGTCGACGCGTCGGCGCAGGACCGGGCGCTCGTGGACACGATCATCCACCTGGGTCATCGCCTGGGCCTGCAGGTCGTCGCCGAGGGCATCGAGACGGCCGAGCTGCTGCAGACGATGCAGGAGCTGGGCTGCGACCTGGCGCAGGGCTACTACATCTCGCGGCCCGTCGACGGCGCGGCGATCACCGAACTGATGGCCGAGCGCGCCCGTCCCCCGTGGGCGAGCCGCGGCTCCGCGTACGGCGAGCACTGGTTACCGGGCCGGGGCGTCGCCGCCACCGGGTGAGCGCTGGTCCGACGAGCCGCACGGGCTACGGCTGTCGACACCTGGTCGGGGTGACAGGATTTGAACCTGCGGCCTCTTCGTCCCGAACGAAGCGCGC
>CAZZZE010000336.1:0-3503 GCA_964658365.1 uncultured Jatrophihabitantaceae bacterium | reverse complement strand
GGTCTACCGGCGCGACGCGGATGGCTCGTACCAGCCCTACGGCGTTTGCGTGCTCACCATGACCGAGGAGGGCATCGCACGCATCACGTCCTTTGGCGATTCGGGTCTGCTCGCGGTGTTCGGGTCCGAGCCGGACCGCTCGTCCGGGCTGATGACCAGCGCGGCCGAAGGTCGGCGCCGCAGCGATTCCTTTGCCGGGTCGACGGGGTCTATCTCGATGTAGACCGGTCGCAGTCGACCCCGAACACCGAGGACATGTCGCATGAGCATCGAAGACAAGACTCTGCTGATCACCGGCGCCAACCGGGGCATCGGACGCGCGTTGACCGAGCAGGCCCTGGCCCGGGGCGCACAGCGCGTTTACGCCGGTACCCGGACCCCGTTCACCCATCCCGACCCGCGGGTTACACCGTTGACCCTCGACGTCACGAATCCCGCCGACATCGCGGCCGTCACCGCTGCGGTCGACGCGCTGGACGTGCTGATCAACAACGCTGGACTCATGGTTCCCGACGACCCGTTCGATCCGACCGTGCTGAAGCGTCATCTGGCCGTGCATCTACACGGTGCGCACGCGGTGACCCAAGCCCTGCTGCCGGTGTTGATCAACTCACGGGGCGCCGTCGTCAACATGCTTTCCTGCGTCGCCCTCGCTCCGCTGCCGATGTTCACCTCGTACTCAATCTCCAAGGCCGCCGCCTTCTCGCTGACCAAAACACTGCGCGCCGCCCACGCGAGTCAGGGTGTGCGGTTCCACGCCGTGCTAGCAGGCCCGATCGACACCGACATGACTCGGTCGCTGCTTATCCCCAAGACGGCGCCCGATGCGGCGGCCGCAGCCATCCTCGATGCCATGGAGGAGGGGCAGGAGGACATCTTTCCCGACCCGGCCACGACCCGTCTGGCCCCGGCGTGGGCGACCGGCGCCGACAAGATCCTCGAGCAGCAGTTCGCTCAACTCGGGCCGGGCGGGAGTTGACCGGGCCGACGCGGGCCGTCGTCGAGAGTAGCCCGGCGCGACCGGAGGGCAGAGAACTCGGCGGCAGCTGGTCCCGTCACAGTGGCTGTGTACATGGCCTGACTGGATATCGCGGTCGGCACCTTTCGACTCGAGCCGATAGTTTCTTTCCGCGAGGAGATCCCTGCCACCCGATTCGGTCGCCCATGCTTTGTCTGACACGAGCAGATCCGAGCCGGGCGACCACTGCTCGCCAGCGACACAGAGCCGTTATCGGCCGTGTTCACGAGAGTTCGGCGGCGCATAGATCGGACGTTCTGTTTGGCACAAATGCTCAGGCGTTGATCGGCTACGAACGAACGACGGGCCGCCGAACGGACTCGCAGGTGCAGTTGCGTCCCTGATAGTGGTGTAACGCGATCGTCGTGATCACGGGCCAGCGTGTCGTGCTGGACGTGGGCGCGGTCATCGCGTGATCTTTCGAGTGAACCTCTCACAGAACCCTCGAAAGGAACCAACGCGATGACCGCTCCACACATGATCGACCCTGCCAGCATGTTGGGCCAAGCACTGTCCGACGCCTCACCGGACCTGATGCGGACCCTGCTCGCGACGGTGATCAACTCACTGCTCTCGGCCGATGCCGACGCCGTCTGCGGCGCCGAGTACGGCGTAGTCAGCCCGGATCGGGTGAACTCGCGCAACGGCTACCGGCACCGCGAGCTCGACACCCGGGTCGGCACACTTGACGTCTCGATTCCCAAGCTGCGCAGTGGAAGCTACTTCCCGGAGTGGCTGCTCGAGCGGCGCAAACGGGCCGAGGCGGCGTTGGTCAGCGTGGTCGCGACCTGCTACTTGCTGGGCGTCTCGACCCGGCGGATGGACAAGCTGGTGCAGTCCTTAGGGATCACGTCGCTGTCGAAGTCGCAGGTGTCGCGGATGGCCGCTGATCTCGATGAGCAGGTCGCCGCGTTCCGCACTCGACCCCTCGCCGACGCGGGCCCGTTCACCTTCGTGGCCGCCGATGCGTTGACGATGAAGGTCCGCGAACAGGGTCGTGTGGTCAACGCCGTCGTGCTGGTCGCGACCGGCGTCAACGCCGACGGCCACCGTGAGGTCCTCGGGCTCAAGGTCGCCACCAGCGAGACCAAGGAAGCATGGAACGTGTTCTTCGCCGACCTCGTCGCCCGCGGCCTGGCCGGGGTCAAGCTCGTCACCTCCGATGCCCACCGTGGCCTAGTCGAAGCCATTGCAGCGAACCTGCCCGGCACGGCCTGGCAACGCTGCCGCACCCACTACGCCGCCAACCTCATGTCCGTCTGCCCGAAGTCGGCGTGGCCGGCGGTCAAGACGATGCTGCACTCCGTCTACGACCAGCCCGACCCGAAGTCCGTGCACGCCCAGTTCGACAAGCTGCTCGACGCGATGACCGACCAGCTACCCGCGGTCGCCGAGCACCTCGACGCAGCACGCGGCGACGTGCTCGCCTTCACCGAATTCCCGAAGGAACTCTGGCGCCAGATCTGGTCGAACAACCCCAACGAACGGCTCAACCGCGAGATCCGCCGCCGCACCGACGTCGTCGGCATCTTCCCCGACCGCGACGCCGTCACCCGCCTCGTCGGCGCTGTCCTGGCCGAGCAACACGACGAATGGATCGAAGGGCGTCGCTACCTCGGCCTCGACGTCCTCGCCCGCGCGCAAGCGGCCACCCGCCCCGACACCACGACCAGCGAGACACCCACACTGGAGGCCGCAGCCTGATCAACCAGACCAAGAACAATCCGAAAGATCAGATACACCACGTCCCGGAACTTGACCGCAGGTGCGCGTCATGCGGTTGGTCTGACGGCTCGGGTAATCGCGCTAACCATCGCCAAGAAACTACGGATGGAATGCAGGAGTCGGTTACACCCACATGGGTACGCGGAGCCCGACAAGGCCAGCGCAGCGTCGTGGTCGAAGGGTCCCCGTGGTCAGGCCGCTCCCGCCCTCGCCGTCTGTGGCGCGCAGGGTCGAAAGGCGGCGAGGTAGGCGATGCTGGGGCCGCGGCGCTCGAGCAGGTGCAGGCCCTGGGCGTCGGCCATACAGTGCAGGCGCTGGAACGGGATCCAGTGCCGGTCGAAGAATTCACCCACCACCAGCCGACCACCGGGCTTGAGCACCCGGGCCGCGTCGGCCAGTGCCCGGTCCGGCTGCGGTATCTCGCCGAGCGCGGTCACCAGGTAGACCGCGTCGAACTCGGCCTCCTCGAACGGCAGTTCGCGCGCGTCCGCGAGGTGCGCGACGATCGCGCCCGCGCCGTCACCTTCCGCGCGATCTTGCTGCGCGCACCGCATGACGTGGTCCAGCATCTTCTGCTGCACGTCCACGATGTCCAGCCGCCCGTGCGGGCCGAGCTGCGGCGCCACGTGGCGCGCCTGCAGCCCGGTGCCCGGTCCGAGCTCCAACATCCGCTCGCCCGCCCGCGGCTGCAGCACCGCGTCCAGCTGGGCCAGGCCGAGGAAGGGCAGCTGCAGGTCCAGCAGGCGACGCTGGGCGTAGG
>CAZZZE010000335.1:0-3506 GCA_964658365.1 uncultured Jatrophihabitantaceae bacterium | reverse complement strand
CGCTCGTCGCGTCCTGCGAGGAGCTCACCGCCGCCACCCGGCCGCGAAGATCGCCGCGGTGCCGACCAGCAGCGCGCCGGCCGCGACGCCGACGTCCTTCCACATCTGCGGCAGGTCGCGCGTCGTGACGACCGGGTCGGGCGGCAGGCCGTAGACCTCGGGCTCGTCGAGCAGCAGGAAGAACGCGCCGCCGCCGCCGATGCCGTCGTCGGGATCCTCGAGGTAGAGCCGCGCCTCGGGGTAGCCGTTGCCGTGCAGCGTCTCGACGCGGGCCGCGGCTCGGGTCCGCAGCTCGTCGAGGTCGCCGAACTGAATCGACTGGGTGGGGCAGGCCTGCGCGCAGGCGGGCTCGTGGCCGGCGCCGAGGCGGTCGTAGCACAGCGTGCACTTCTGGGCGATGCCCACGTTCTTGGTCGTGTTCTTGTCACCGATGCGCCGGTCGATGACACCGAACGGGCACGCCGGAACGCAGTACCCGCAGCCGTTGCAGATCTCGTCCTGCACCACGACGGTGCCGAACTCGGTGCGGAACAGCGAACCGGTCGGGCAGACGTCGAGGCAGGCGGCGTGCGTGCAGTGCTTGCAGACGTCGGACTCCATGAGCCAGCGGAAGTCGGTGCGCCGGCCATCCGGATCCGTGGCGCCCGGCAGCGTGGTCGACGGCATGCCCAGGCTGACCGCGGTGCTGTCGGTGCCGAGCAGGCTGCGCTCCCCGGACAGCGCCTCGTCGGCGGCGCGGTTCAGCGCGTCGGTGGCCTGCGGCCCGGTGGGCGTGTGGGCGGCGCCCATCGTCTGCGTCCCGAGCTTCTTGGGTTGCTCGATGAACGCGACGTGCCGCCAGGTCGAGGCGCCCAGCGCGCCGGTGTTGTCGTAGGACGAGCCGAGCAGGTTCAGACCATCGGCGGGGACGCCGTTCCACTCCTTGCACGCCACCTCGCAGGCCTTGCAGCCGATGCAGATCGAGGTGTCGGTGAAGAAGCCCTTGCGGGCCGGTGGCTCGTCCCAGCCCGAGTTGGCTGCGACCCGCGGGTCGTTCCCCGAAAACTGCGTCATGAGCCCTCCGGGGTCAGCTGGGTGTTGCCGGTGTCGATCGTGGTCTCGGCCCGCTTGTGGTACCCGTCGACGTAGGCGAGCAGCGCGGGACCGGTTGGGCGCCGGCCCGGCTGGATGTCGCAGGAGGCCACCTTCGTCTCCTGGATGTGCACGTTCGCGTCGAGCGTGACGCCGAACAGGTCGTTGGCCGAATCGCCGGTGGTCAGCGCGTCGGAGCCGACGCCCCAGTGGTACGGCAGCCCGATCTGGTGCACGACCCGGCCGGCGACGCGCAAAGGCACCATTCGGTCGGTGACCAGCACGCGGGCCTCGATGGCGGTGCGGGCGGTGACGATGGTGGCCCAGTCCAGGTGCTCGAGCCCGCGTTCCTTCGCCAGTTCCGGCGACACCTCGCAGAAGAACGCCGGCTGCAGCTCGGACAGGTAGGGCAGCCACCGGCTCATACCGCCCGCGGTGTGGTGCTCGGTGAGCCGGTAGGTCGTGAACACGTAGGGATAGACGTCGGCGTGCGCCTCGGGCGGCGACGGGTTCTGCAGGTTGTCCAGGCGCCGGAACACCTCACGAGTCGGGTTCGCCTGCTGGTGGTACAGCGGGTTGCGCACCGGGGACTCGGCCGGCTCGTAGTGCGCCGGCATCGGCCCGTCGAGCAGCCCGGTCGGTGCGTAGAGCCAACCCTTGCCGTCGGCCTGCATGATGAACGGGTCGTCGCCGGCGATGCCCTCGATCCCGACCGCATCCGGTTCCGGGCGGTAGGACGGCGGCTTGGTCGCCTCGAAGTCCGGGACGTCGATACCCGTCCACTTCTGGTTGTCGTCGTCCCACCAGACGTAGGCCTTGCGCTCGCTCCACGGCCTGCCCTCGGGGTCGGCCGACGCGCGGTTGTAGAGCACCCGCCGGTTGGCCGGCCACGCCCAGCCCCACTCGAGCGCCACGCGGCCCTGCTCGGTGTGCGGCTTGCGGCGGGCGGACTGGTTCACGCCGTCGGCGAAGACGCCGGTGTAGATCCAGCAGCCACCGTCGGTGCTGCCGTCGGCCTGCATCTCGATGTAGGAGTTGAGCAGCTGCCCGGCCTTCTCGCCGGTGAGGTGCCGGCCGTTGATCTCGGCCAGCACCGCCTCGGCCGAGGGGTCGCCGTGCTCGTCGACGGGGTAGTCCCAGGTGAGGTCTAGCAGCGGGCGGTCGCGCTCGAGCGTCGAGCCGGCGAGCCGCTCCCGGATCTTGCGGCCGAGCTCGTAGAAGAAGCGCAGCTCGCTGCGGCAGTCACCCGGCGGCTCGACGGCCTTGTGGTGCCACTGCAGCATCCGCTGGGTCTGGGTGAACGTGCCGTCCTTCTCCACGTGCGAGGCGGCCGGGAAGAAGAACACCTCGGTGCCGATGTCCTCGGTGCGCAGCTCGCCCGTCTCGATCTCCGGCCCGTCCTTCCAGAACGTCGCCGACTCGATCATGTTCAGGTCGCGGACGACGAGCCACTTCAGGTGCGACATGCCCAGGCGCTGCATCTTGCCGTGCGCGGAGCCCACCGCCGGGTTCTGCCCGAGCAGGAAGTAACCCTCGACCTTGTCGTCCAGCATGTCCATGACGGTGCGGTAGGTGCCGTGATCGCCGGTGAGCCGGGGCAGATAGTCGTAGCAATAGTCGTTGTCGGCGGTGGCTGCGTCGCCCCAGTACGCCTTGAGCAGGCTCGTGGTGTAGGCGTCGGCCTTCGCCCAGAAGCACTTCTGCGTCGGGCTGCAGATCGAGGCGATGTAGTCCTGCAGCGTGTCGTGCTCGCCGGCCTTGGGCATCGGCAGGTAACCGGGCAGCAGGTTGAACAGCGTCGGGATGTCGGTGGAGCCCTGGATGGACGCGTGCCCGCGCAGCGCCATGATGCCGCCACCCGGCCGCCCGATGTTGCCCAGCAGCAGCTGGATGATCGCCGAGCTGCGGATGTACTGGATGGCCACGCTGTGGTGCGTCCAGCCCACCGAGTACACCCACGCGGTGGTGCGCTCGCGGTTGCTGTTGGCGGTGACGGCCTCGCAGACGGCGAGGAAGTCCTCCACCGGAACGCCGCAGACCTCGGACACCATCTCGGGCGTGTAGCGGGCGAAGTGCCGGGTGAGCACCTGCAGCACGCAGCGCGGATCCTGCAGGGTCTCGTCGCGGCGGACCTCCTGCGCACCGCTCATGGTCGCGCCGCGACCACCCAGCTCGTGACCGGCGCCGCGGCCCTCGACGGAGTCCTCGCCCTCGTTCGTCCCGTCGTCGGAGTCAATGTTCTCGTACTGCCACGAGTCGGTGTCGTACGTGCCGGTCTCGGGGTCGTAGCCGGAGAACAGCCCGTCGAGGTCGTCGGTGTCGCGGAAGTCCTCGCCGACGATGGACGCGGCGTTGGTGTAGGCCACGACGTACTCGCGGAAGTACTTCTCGTTGCTCAGGATGTAGTTGACGATGCCGCCGAGGAAGGCGATGTC
>CAZZZE010000334.1:0-3555 GCA_964658365.1 uncultured Jatrophihabitantaceae bacterium | reverse complement strand
GTAAGTGTGGCAGGAGTGCTACGATCGCGCACATGACGACCATTGCCTCGCGTGATCTCCGGAACCACACGGCCGAAGTCCTGCGTCAGGTCTCTGACGGCACCCGGGTCACGATCACCGTCAACGGCAAGCCGGTCGCTGAGATCGGACCAGTGCGCGCGAGCCGTCCCCAGTTTTTCACCAAGGCTGAGTTCGTCGAGCTCGTGTCGCACCACCAAGCCGACCCCGGGCTGTCTCGCGCTCTGGAACTGCTCGCCGGCGATACCACAGACGACCTCGACGCGCTGTGAGCATGCGTCCAGGCTTGCTCGATACGAGCGTCCTCATTGCAAGCGAATCCGGACGCCGCCTCGAGACCGAGTCGCTGCCGGAGCAGACCGCGGTCAGCGTAGTGACCATCGGCGAACTGCACGCCGGAGTACTTGCAGCTCCCGACACCCCCACTCGGGCTCGCCGCTTGTCGACGCTCGAATCCGCCTCGGCTGTCGAGCCACTACCGGTCACCGCTGAAGCGGCCCGTCGGTGGGCGGAGTTGCGAGTGCGGCTGGCCGAACAAGGTCGTCGGGCGAAGGTCAATGATCTCTGGATCGCGGCCGTTGCCAAGGCCAACGGGATGGACGTCGTCACGCAGGACGACGACTTTGACGCCATCGAACAGGCGGGCGGACCGGCAGTTATCCGGGTGTAATGCCCCTCCCCTGCTGGAGTCGGCACGAATAATTGCCGATCCGAATATTGACGGTTACCGGTAGACCAAGAAGGACCGTGCGTCACAGTCCTAAGTTCAACCGCGAGGCAGCCGTGGCCGTGTTCGCGAGTCCGGTGGCGACCAGCCTGCGGTCTGCGCTGACGAGCGAGACGCCGAGCGCTCCAGCTGACGCGGCCCAGCTGGCGTCGTAGAACGAGAGCACGTGCGTCTCGGCAAGTTTGGCCGCGTCGCGAAGCCAACCCTGGGCCATGACGATCGGGGAGCCGACGATCGCCAGCAGGTCGTCGAGCTGATCGGCAACATCCTCAGCCGTCCACTTCAATGCTCGCGCCAGAACGGTGCCGAACTCATAGATCGCGAGATCCAACACGCACGTCGAGATCCCCGCGGACGTGTGCTTCGCAGCCCGTCACTTCGTTGCCACAGTCGCGCCGACGTTCAGCGCGACGAGCGCCTCACGCAGTCGTTGGCGAGCACGGTGAAGCGCTACGCGGGCTGCCGTGGGCTTGAGGCCCACAAGCGCTGCAATCTCCTCGGTGTTCAGACGCTCCCAGATGGCAAGGGTCAGCAGTTCACGATCCCGCAGGGACAACGAATTCAACGCAACAAGAACGCGCTCGTCTCCGTCATCTCGCGGGATCTGGCCCTGAACAGTCGTCAGGGCGTTGACAAGCTTCTCGCCGACTCGGGCATCTCGCTGACGCCGTCGGCGGTGGCTGAGCAGGGTGTTGCGCGCAACGCCGAACAGCCAGAGGCGCTGCTCGTCGAGAGCAGGCAGCTTCTCGCGGCGACGCCATGCAACCAGAAAGACATCCGCCAGTAGGTCTGCAGCGCAGTTCGGATCGCCGGTGCGGCGTATGAAGTAGGCCAGCAGCGCGCCACGATGCGTCCGATACATGAGCTCGAAGGCGTCGTGGGACGAACCTGAACTCACTTCGTCGCCCATGCTCGCGGGAGCTCTGTGCAGTTCGCCGTCCAGGACTGCCGGACCGGCGTGGGGTTCCCAACAGCGGCTTCCGCGGCGTCAGTTCGGTAGCCGGCAATGACGTCATCACCGGTGGTGCCGGACCACTGCGGCCAGTCCGGGATGTCTTGCAGCACCTTGAGAGCGCGGTCGGCTTTCGCTGAGTCTCCGGCGTCATGCTCCTGGAGCCAGTACCCCTGCCAGGCGCAGACCGCGTCGTAGCTGAAAAAGACTCGGAGATCCTCTCGCTGCATGTCGCCGACTGGGCCTTTGGCGGCGACAGCGATGTATTCATCGACATGGTCGCCAGGAGGGAGCGGAAGGTCGGCAGTGGCTGCTCGGGCTGTTGTCGCGAAGTCAGGTGCGTCGGTGCTCACCCATTGATCGATCGCGGCGGCGGCAGCGACGCCGCCCACCGCAATCAGCCCGCTGGCTGCGAAGGCGGTCGCGAACCGACGCCGACGATGCCGATTGCGATGGCTGTCAGGCATCTTCGTCGGCTTCGCGACGAGTGGTTCCAGCATCTCGTCGAGCGCGAGGGCGACGGCAGGCGCCGCGGCCAGGTGATCCGGAAACGGGTCCGCAGCACTGAGGAGCTTGTCGAGGTCAGAGTCGGTGAGGTTCGTACAGGTCTCATGTCAGAAGCCCTGCCGTTCGTTACACGATCTGGTGATCCTCTCCGAATCGTGAACGCTGAACTGCGATCGCATCGTCTGATGACGGACGCGGTTGGCAAGGTCGAGGGATCGGTGAGCCGGCCGAGCAGGATCACCGTCGAGGCATCGAGCATCCCCCGGTTGTCCGCCGCGGTCACAGTTCTGCGTCCAGCACCGCATCGAGATCTCTGCGAAGGGCTTCAGGATCGACGACCGGAAGGTGACGACGCCGCGCGCGACGCTGTCGAGGACCTCTCCCCCGTGGTTGCGCCCCTCTCGGACGGTGACCGATTTCATGACGTCACGGAAGGTGTCATTGCGCAGGTCACGCGGGGCTACTCGGGTCATGGCTACGACGTAGCAGCGGCGTCGCAGTGGGTCGCTCCCGCCGCTACTGCGCCTTGCTGAGATGGACCATCGCGTCGTAGAGCTGCTGATCTGTCATCGGCGGCTCGGCGATCGGATGTGCTCGCTCGGCCCGGTAGGCGTCGAGCATGAGGGCGAGGTTGCGCCGCCAGGCGTCGGGTGCTGTGGTGCTGGTGGCGTCGATGATCGGGCCGAGGGACCAGATGAGGTTGACGATGTCGGCCTGGGTGATGTCGGCGCGAGCCGCGCCGGCTTCCTGGGCTCGGGTGAGCACGTCCTCGATCTGTCGGCACATCTGGTCGTGGATGCGCTCGGTCTCGGCGTTGTCGGTGAAGCGGCGGGAGAGGAAATCGTTGAATCCTCGATCTCCCGCTTGCATGCTGAACAGGTTCTCCAAGTAGTGGGCGAACCCGTCCCACGCATCGTCCATCTCCAGGGCCTGATTAGCCCCGTCCAGGAACTCCTGCAGCCGAGGCTTGAAGGCGGCCATGAGCAGGTCCAGGCGCGTCGGGAAGTGGCGATACAGGGTGCCGATGGCGACGCCGGCCCCACGTGCGATCTTCTCCAGGGACGCATCGACGCCGTGTGCGGCGAATTCGCGCTGCGCCGCCGTGAGGAGCTTGTCGCGGTGCTCCCGGGCATCGCGGCGCAGGGGTTTGCGCATCTGCTCGACGTCGCTCGGGCTCACTGTCTCAGGCTACCAACGATGCTGAGGGCAGCCTCGGCTGCTGCGCCGTCCCAGAGCCGGGCGCCGCAAAAGTTGAGGCTCTCCTCCGGAATAGAGTGAGGTACCCCTCCGGTTGCGCTAGACATCAACCGGAGGGGTACCTCATCTTGGTGCTCCTATTCGACCGCACGAG
>CAZZZE010000333.1:0-3562 GCA_964658365.1 uncultured Jatrophihabitantaceae bacterium | reverse complement strand
GCGGTCGACGGACTCGAGACCGTGGTCATGCAGCTCACGGGTGTAGCGGTCGACGCGCTGGCCGGTACGGCTCAGCGCCGACTTCATGCCGTCGCGTTGTTCCTCGACCCGGCGCCGCCGGCCCTCGAGGATGCGCAGCCGGATGTCGGAGCGGGTCTGGGCGAAGAACGCCAGGCGCGCACCGAAGCCCTCCTCCTCGAAGGCGTCGGGGCCGACCTCGGCCAGCAACTCGGCCAGGTGCTCCTTGCCGTCGGCGGTGAGGCGGTAGACCCGCTTGCCCCGCCTGGAGCGCCCGGCGCCGGCTGCGTCGTCGGCCGGGGACTCCTCGGAGATCCAGCCGGCCTCGGACAGTTTGCGCAGCGTCGGGTACAGCGAGCCGTAGGAGAAGGCCCGGAACGTGCCGAGCAGGCCGGAGAGCCGCTTGCGCAGCTCGTAACCGTGCATCGGGCTCTCGTTGAGCAGGCCCAGGACGGCGATCTCGAGCATCTCGACCGCCTCCGACCTGCTGTGTTTCTCGTCGCGAACGTCTCGCTTCGATGTATCACGACGATACATCAGCGCGCGGCCACGGTGTCAACCGGGTGACTCGCAGGTGAACGGGCGGCGACCCGGGTCAGTCCAGCGGGTCGCGCACGACGGGGCAGGTCATGCAGCGCGCCCCGCCGCGACCGCGTCCCAGCTCGCCGCCGGAGATCGCGAGCACCTCGATGCCGTGCTTGTCGAGCAGGGCGTTCGTGACGGTGTTGCGGTCGTAGCCGACGACCACCCCTGGCTCGAGGGCGAAGTAGTTGTTGCCGTCGCTCCACTGCTCGCGCTCGGCGGCGCGGGCGTCGTCGCCGGCCCGCAGGATCGTCACGTCGTCGACCTCGAGGGCGCTGGCCAGGGCCACCGCCAGCGAGGCCGCGGCCTCGACGTGCAGCGGCTCGGCCTCGTCTTGGCCCGGGGTGACGGTCCAGGCCCGCAGGCCGGCGAGGTCGAGCTGCGGGTAGGCGACGAACGTCGCACGGTCGACCATGGTCAGCACCGTGTCCAGGTGCATCATGGCTCGCGCCTGTGGCAGGTCGGCGGCGATGACGACGTGCGCGGTGCGGGCGGTGAACAGCCGGCGGGCCAGCAGCTCGACGGCGCTCGGCGTCGTCCGCTCGCCCATGCCCAGCAGCACCACGCCGGGCGCGAGCACCAGCAGGTCGCCGCCCTCGAGGGTGGCCGGACGGTGGTCGCGGTCGTCGTCACCGTAGAAGAACGTGAACGGCGCGGCGCGGAACAGCGGGTGGTAGCGGTAGACCGCGCGGGCGTGCACCGACTCTCGCTGGCGGGCCAGCTTGGCCATCGGGTTCACCGTGACGCCGTCACCGATCCAGGCCGAGCTGTCGCGCTGGAACAGCGTGTTCGGTAGCGGCGGCAGCACGATGTCGTCGTCGTCCAGGGCCTGCCACCGCAACCCGGTCAGCGAGCCGAGCCCGAGATCGGATTTCAGCACACCGCCGATCAGCAGGCCGGCCAGGGTCGGTGCGTCGACATCGTCGAACAGCCGGCGCAGCGCGTGCGCCATCTGCTCGCCGAAGCGCTCCGGCGTGCAGGTGCGGTCGCCGACGAACTGCCGGCCGTCGGGGGTGTCGAGCGCGCCGGCCAGCAGCTGCTCGAAGCGGTGCACCACGACCCCGCGGCCGGTCATGACCTCGACGAACTGGTCGTGCTCCTCGCGGGCCCGCGCCGCCCACGGCACGTCGTCGAACAACAGCTCGTGCATGTTCGACGGTGTCAGGCGGTCGAGCTCGCGACCCGGCCGGTGGGTGATGACGTGCCGCAGTCGGCCGATCTCGGAGTCCAGCCGGGGGCGCAGCATGTCAGGCGAACGCGATCGGCGCCGCGAGGGCGGCGTCGGGCACGCCGAAGGCGTCGACGAGGACCCGCGCATGCGGGCGCAAGACCGCGCACAGCGCGTCGACCTGGGCGATGACCGCCTTCGAGCGCGGGCTGGTGAGCCGGCCGTGCTCGGCGAACCAGCCGCGCTCGGCCTCGATGGTCGACAGCGCGAACAGGTCGCAGACCCGCTCGAGCAGCGCCCGCTCGGCGGCGTCGGCGCAGCGCTCGATGCCCTGCAGGAACGACTTCAGCAGCTCGCTGTCGACATGGGCCCGGGCTGCCGCGAGCATGTGGTCCTGCGCGGCATTGAAGATTCGGAAGGGGTCGTCCGCGCCGGCTGCCTTCCGCAGCCGCCGGGCCAGGGTGTCGAGCAGGTGCGTCTCGCGGAAGTCGAACAGCTCGAGGTGCCAGGCGCGGTCGAGCAGATCGGCGTCGTCGCCGCGACCCGGAGTGGCGTCGATGAGCCGCTGCAGGATGCGCCGGCCGCCGACCCGCTCGACGACGGCCTCGATCGCGGCGTCGGCCAGGAACCGGGTCGTGCCCAGCCAGTCGAGCGAGCCGAAGTGGTCGCGGTATCCGGTGAGCAGCTCCTTGCCGACCAGCTGCAGCAGGACGGTGTTGTCGCCCTCGAAGGTGGTGAAGACGTCGGTGTCGGCCTTGAGGCCGGGCAGCCGGTTCTCGGCCAGGTAGCCCGCCCCGCCGCACGCCTCGCGGCAGGCCTGGATGGTGCGGGTGGCGTGCCAGGTGCCCACGGCCTTGATCCCGGCGGCCCGCGATTCGAGTTCGCGCCGGCCCGGCTGCTCGGCCGGGTCGCGCTCCAGCGGCGCGTCGAGGTCGGGCGTCGTGTCGTGCAGGCCGGCGACGAGGTCGAGCTGCGCGAAGTGCAACGCGTAGGTCCTGGCGAGCGCGGGCAGCAGGGTGCGCTGGTGTGCCAGGTAGTCGTTCACCACGATCTCGCCGCCGTCGGGGCGCTCGAATTGGGTGCGGGTGTCTCCGTAGCGCACGGCAATGGCCAGCGCGACCTTGGTGGCGCTGCCCGCGCCGCCGGCGACGCTGATCCGGCCCTGCACGAGCGTGCCGAGCATGGTGAAGAAGCGGGCCGTCTTGTTCTCGATGGGCGTCGAGTAGGTGCCGTCGGCCGCGACGTCGCCGTAGCGGTTGAGCAGATTGGTGCGCGGGATGCGGACCTCGTCGAAGTACAGCCGGCCGTTGTCGACGCCGTTGAGACCAGCCTTGAGCCCGCAGTCCTCGATGCGCACACCCGGCATCGCGGCGCCGTCGGCGTCGCGGATCGGCACGACGAACGCGTGCACGCCCTGCGATTCGCCGCGGGTCACCAGCTGGGCGAACACGACGGCCAGCTGGCCGTCACGGGCGGCGTTGCCGATGTATTCCTTGCGGGCCAGTTGCTCGGGAGTGTGGATCACGAACTCCTCGGCGGCCGGGTCGTAGGTGGCCGTCGTGCGCAGCGAGGCGACGTCCGAGCCGTGGCCGGACTCGGTCATCGCGAAGCAGCCGAGCGTGCGCAGCGTCATCAGGTCGGCCAGGTAGCGCTCGTGGTGGGCCTCGGTGCCCAGGTGCAGGATCGCGCCGCCGAACAGGCCCCACTGGACGCCGGCCTTCACCAGCAGCGAGAGGTCGCCCATGGCCAGCATCTCGAAGCCGGTGATCGACGCGCCGACGTCGTTGCCGCCGC
>CAZZZE010000332.1:0-3569 GCA_964658365.1 uncultured Jatrophihabitantaceae bacterium | reverse complement strand
TGCTCGTCGGCCTGCTGTTCAAGGCCGGCATCGCGCCGTTCCACAGCTGGACGCCCGACGTGTACCAGGGCGCGCCCACGCCGGTCACCGCGTTCATGGCCGCGTGCACCAAGGTCGCTGCGTTCGGGGCGATCCTGCGCGTGCTCTACGTCGGCTTCTCGACGTCGTCCTACGACTGGCGGCCGGTGGTGTGGGGCGCGGCCATCGCCTCGATGGTCGTCGGCGCGATCTTCGGACTGACCCAGACCGACGTCAAACGCATCCTCGCGTACTCCTCGATCGCGCACGCCGGGTTCATCCTCGTCGGCATGGTCGCGCTGGACAAGGAAGGCATCTCCTCGGTGCTGTTCTACGTCCTGTCCTACGGCTTCACCACGATGGCCGCGTTCGGGCTGCTGATGGTCGTGCGCGACGCAGATGGTGAGGCCACGAGCCTGGCCCAATGGGCGGGCATGGCCCGCAAGAGCCCGCCGGTGGCGATCATCATGACGATCCTGCTGATGTCCCAGGCCGGCATCCCGCTGACGTCCGGCTTCACCGGCAAGTTCTTCGTCTTCCGCGCCGCGTACCACGTGGCCGGGCCGCTGGTCGTCATCGCGCTGATCGCCTCGGCCATCGCGGCGTTCTTCTACCTGCGCATCGTGGTGCTCATGTTCTTCGCCGAGCCCCCCGAGAACGCGCCGACCATCGCCATCCCCGGCTGGTCGACCTCGATCGCGCTGACCTTCGGCGTCGTCGTCACGATCTTCCTCGGGGTGTTCCCGCAGCCGATCCTGGACCTCGCGCAAAAAGCCGCGCACCTGACGGGCTAGGCCGTGCCCAGGATCGCGTTGGGGCTGTCGTTCGACGACCCGACCCTCGAGGCCGCCGTCCGCGACGGACTCGACGCGGTCGAGGCCGCGCTGCGCACCGCCTGCGACTCGAACGACGTCTTCGTCAACGCCGCGGCCCATCACCTCGTCGACGCCGGCGGCAAGCGGTTCCGCCCGCTCGTCTCTATCCTGGCCTCGCACTTCGGCACGCCCGACAAGCCCGAGATCGTGCCGGCCGCCGTGGTCTGCGAGCTGACCCACCTGGCCACGCTCTACCACGACGACGTCATGGACGAGGCGCCCGTCCGGCGTGGCGCCGCGAGCGCGAACTCGCGCTGGGACAACACCGTCGCCATCCTCACCGGCGACTTCCTGTTCTCCCGGGCCTCGAACATCCTCGCCGACCTCGGCCCGTTCGCGGTGAAGCTGCAGGCCGAGACGTTCGAGCGGCTCGTCATCGGTCAGATCCACGAGACGGTCGGCCCGGTCGAGGGCGCCGACCCGATCACGCACTACCTGGACGTGCTGGCCGACAAGACCGGCTCGCTGATCGCCACTGCCGCCGAGTTCGGCGCCTACTACGCCGGGGCGGCCCCCGAGGTCGTCGCGGGGTTGCGCGGGTTCGCCGAGCGGATCGGTGTGGCCTTCCAGATCAGCGACGACATCCTGGACATCGCCTCCGACACCGACGAGTCGGGCAAGACCCCGGGCACCGACCTGCGTGAGGGCATCGCCACGCTGCCCGCGCTGTACGCGCTGCGCTCGTCGGACCCGGCGACGGCCCGCCTACGCGAGCTGGTCGCCAGGCCGCTGGTCGACGACGACGAGCACGCCGAGGCGCTGAGGCTGCTGCGCGGCTCGGACGCGATCGCCGAGGCCCGGCAGACCCTCGCTGGCTACGCGCTGTCGGCGCGCGCCTCGCTGGCCACGATGCCGCACGTCCCGGCCCGCGACGCCTTCGAGGCGCTCACCGACATCGTCATCGCCCGCACCGGCTGAGCCTCGCCCGCCACGTTGTCCGCGCGTCGCCGCGCTCCGGCCCGGCGACACGCGGACAACTCGCGCCGTCCGGTGCCGCGCGATCTCGTCGCCCCGTGCTGTACGTCGCTGTACATTAGGTGCATGACGACGATCTCGCTCACCGACGCACGAGCGACGCTGGCCGCCTTGATCAGCAAGGTTCAGCAGGGTGACGAGGTCACCATCACCCGTCACGGCGAGGCCGTCGCCGTCCTGGTCAACCCGGCTACCCTGCGGGCGCGCCGCGCGAGCGAACTGTTCGACGAAGCCCGCCGCATCCATGAGTTGCTCGAGGTGGCGCCGGTGTCCGTTCTGCCGCCGGCCGGGCTGTCCGTACAGCGCGCCGAGGAACTTGTTGGCGCTATCCGACGGGATCGTGACGCGGCTGACGTCTGATGGACTGCTTCGACGCCGACGTCTTGATCTACGCTGCGGTCGCCGCCGACCCACTCGGTGCGAAGGTGCGCACCCTTCTGTCGCGTGGTCCGGCGCAGTGCGCGGGCTCGGTGATGCTCCTGCCCGAGGTGCTCGCCAAGCCGGTGCGCGACGATGACGCCGACGAAGTTCGCGCGTTGACAGTCCTGCTGGCGCAACTCGAGCTTCTGCCGTGCGACAAGGCGACAGCCGAGCTCGCCACTGCCCTGGCCGCTCGACACCGCCTCCGCGCAGCCGACGCCGTGCACTGCGCGACTGCCGTTGCGCTCGGTGCCGATCGATTCATCACGAATAACCGCCGCGACTTCACTGCGGCAATCACCGAGGTGGACGTCGTCTATCCGGAAGACCTGCCCGATCCCATCGGCTGACCCAGCCCGCTGGGGCACGCGGATAATTCGGGAAGCGTTCAGCTACCGCGTCTACTTCGCCGCCGACGGCTACCACGCGACGACCGCCAGCGCGGCACGGACGGTTCGAGTCGGCTGACGTCCCACCGCGCGAACCCGGCCGTAACCGGACGAATTGCCAGAGTGCGAGCGCGAAGCCGAAGACCCCGACCAGATCGGATGTCGTCAGGCCGTTGTGCGAGGTGAGGTCGAGCAGTACGAGCCCCTCGAACGGGGTGTCCACGAGCAACCACACGAGCGACGCCAACGCCACGATCGCGGCGCCGACCCGCTGCCTGGCACCGACGACGGCGCCGACCGCCATGATCAGCAGCAGGGTCCAGATCAGGATGACGACCCGCAGCTCGGACATCCGGCAACGCTAGTGAAGCGCGCGTTGCCGCGCGACCTTCTGCACACGTCGCCCTCAGCACGGCGGTGCGTTCGTCAACCGGAGCGCCGGGAACGAAACATTCGGTGCGTACGCTGGCGCCTGCTTCGGGCGCTGCCGTCCGGACGGACGACGAAGGGGACGCAGCACCGTGCGCATGTCAGTGATTGGTACCGGTTACCTCGGGGCGACCCACGCGGCGGCGATGGCCGAGCTCGGTCACGAGGTGCTCGGTGTCGACGTCGACGAGGCGAAGGTGGCCCGCCTGAGCAAGGGTGAGGTGCCCTTCTTCGAGCCCGGGCTGCCCGAACTGCTGGCCAAGCACGTCGCATCGGGCGCCGTGCGGTTCACGACCTCCACCCAGGAGGCCGCCGAGTTCGGCGACATCCATTTCATCTGTGTCGGCACCCCGCAGCGCAAGGGCGAGTTCGCCGCCGACGTCTCCTACGTCGACGCCGCCTTCGCCGCGGTGACCGCCGCGTTGCGACCGGGCACCGTGGTCGTCGGAAAGTCGACCGTACC
>CAZZZE010000331.1:3002-3574 GCA_964658365.1 uncultured Jatrophihabitantaceae bacterium | reverse complement strand
CACCGCCGGCGTCGTCGCGTGCGCGGCGGCGGCCGTCTCACCTGGCCTGCCCCTGCTGTCCCTGCGGTTGGCCCGGCTGCCGCTGCCGGCCGTGACCGTCGACGCCGCTGACCTGCAGCGCGGCACCGGCGCCATCGACACCCGCCGGGTTCCCGGCCAGGCCGTCCGGGCGAATGAGTACCTCACCGGCCTCGTCGGCGGCGTGTCGCTCGCGATCGCCGGGTCGGCCGTCGTGCTCGCGGCGCACGGCGGCCCCGAGCAGGGCCTGGCCGTCGTGCTCGGCCTGCTCTGCCTGTTGCGGGCCCGCCACTTCAGCGGCTGCGGCCAGCGGGTGCTGTTGCTCGCCTCTGGCGCTCTGGCGCTTGCCGGCGAGCTGGCCGCCTCCGCTGCCCGCGCGCACGCAGCGCTGAGGGTGACGGCGTTCGGTGTGCCGGCGGCTACCCTCGCGCTCGTCCTGCTGGCGCTGAGCGTGGTTCTGCCCGGCCGCCGGTACACGCCGCCCGCCTCGCGGGCCGCCGACGCGCTCGAGTCCCTGCTGGTGCTGTCGGTGATCCCGCTGGGTCTCGCCGTCA
>CAZZZE010000331.1:0-2992 GCA_964658365.1 uncultured Jatrophihabitantaceae bacterium | reverse complement strand
TACAGCGGCGTCTACAGCGCCGTCGTCGGCTGACCCCGTCCCTCGCTACCCACATTCCCGTGCCGACCCGCCGCGACCAGCTGCACGCCTATCGCTTCGAGCAGCGACGCGCTGTCGCGGCGCTGGTCACCGGCGAGCCCAACGCCCGGGAAGCGCCCCTTCGGCGGCTGACCCTCGCCACGCTGTCCGGCATCGTGATCGCGGCCGTCGTCGCGGCCGGTTTCGCGGTTCTCGGCCTGCTCAACCCGCCCGGGGCCTCGGCACGGCCTCGAATGGAGCACAGCGCGCGGTTGTCCACAGCCCGCGTGATCCGGACGCCGGCCAGGTGCGGACTCGGTTACGTTCGCCTCGACCGCAGGGACCAACCGCACCGTCTCGCAAGGAGGACTGCCGTGCCGCAGTACACGCTCAGCCAGGAGGCCCTGGCCGCCGGCGCCACCAAGGTCGACCTGGCATCGACCGAGATCCAGGGCCACCTCGCCACGCTGCGCTCGGAGGTCGAGACGATGCTCGGCGGCTGGCGAGGCGAGGCAGCCACGTCGTTCGTGCGGGTACACGAGACGTTCGAGGCGCAGGCGAACCAGATCACCGGCGCGCTGCACCACATGCACGAGGCCCTGCTGGCCACGCACCGGACCTACACCAGCCAGGAGAGCACCCAGACCCAGACCCTGACCGGCCTCGCCGGCCGGATCAACGGCTGACCCGGAAGGACGATCATGGGCGACATCAGCGTGCGGTTCGAGGCCCTCGAGGGCGGCGCCGCCGGCATCCGTACCGGCTACAGCCGGCTCACCGCGACCATCGAACAGCTCGAGATCGACCTGCAGCCGATGATCGCCTCGTGGAGCGGTGCGGCGCAGGAGTCATACCTGGCGTGCAAGCGGCAGTGGGACGGCGCGGCGACCGCGCTGGCGCAGGTGCTCGACAGCATCGGTCAGGCCGTCGATGACGCGCACCAGAACTACTCCGCGGCCGAGTCTGCGGCGCGGGCCAACTGGAGCTGACGAGCGGTGGCTCAGCGCTCGGCGGGGCGCTCGGCGGCCGCTGAGCTGTGCGCGCTCGGACGCGGCGTCGGGCGCGGCCGCGAGGGCGTCGCAGCGGAGGCGTCCGTCGGGGCGACGGGCTCGGCGGCCGGGTTCTTGACGACCTGCGCCTGGGCCGGCGCCGCCTCGATGGCCTTGGGCGTCTCGGCCGCGGCGCGCTGCTTGTCGTCCTCGCCCATACCCTTGATCTCGGTCTTGAAGATCCGCAGCGAACGGCCGAGCGAACGCGACATGTCCGGCAGGTTCTTCCAGCCGAAGAACAGCACGAAGGCCACGATCGCGACCACGGCCCAGTGCCACGGCGAGTCGAACATCGGCTGGGTCTCCTCGTCGGGTCGGTGAACGGACGCTGCTCAGCCTACGCCGAGCTGGCCGGTCTACGGCACTGCGGCCGACGTGAACGGGGCGAGAACTCGGGCCAATGCCGGGCCGACCCGCGCCCGGACCAGCGTGCCGCCGCCGGTGTGCTCGGTCGTCAGGATCTCGCCCCGCTCGTGGACCCGGGCAACGAGGTCGCCGCGGGTGTAGGGCAGCAGCACGGTGACCTCGATGTCCGGGCGGGGCAGCCCGGCGTCGATGCGGACCCGCAGCTCGTCCAGGCCCCGGCCGGTGCGGGCCGAGACGAACAGCGCGTCGGGCGCGAGGTGCCGCAACCGCAGCAGCGTCTCGGGGTCGGCGGCGTCGACCTTGTTGAAGACGAGCTGCTCGGGCACGTGCAACGCGTCGATGTCGGCGAGCACCTCGCGCACCGCCCGGATCTGGGCCTCGGGGTCGGCGTCCGAGGCGTCGACGACGTGCAGCAGCAGGTCGGCGTCGGCGACCTCCTCGAGCGTCGAGCGGAACGCCTCGACGAGCTGGGTGGGCAGGTGCCGCACAAACCCGACGGTGTCGGTCAGCGTGTAGACGCGGCCGTCGCCGGTCTCGGCGCGGCGGACGGTGGGGTCGAGGGTGGCGAACAGCGCGTTCTCGACGAGCACGCCGGCGTCGGTAAGCCGGTTGAGCAACGAGGACTTGCCGGCGTTGGTGTAGCCCGCCAGCACGACGCTGGGGATGCTGCGGGTGTCGCGCTGGCTGCGCTTGACGTCGCGGGCAGTCTTCATCCCCGCGATGTCCTTCTTCAGCTTGGCCACGCGGGAGTTGATGCGCCGACGGTCCATCTCGATCTTGGTCTCGCCGGGGCCGCGGCCGCCGATGCCGACGCCGCCCGCGGCGCGTCCGCCGACCTGGCGCGAGAGGGACTCGCCCCAGCCGCGCAGGCGGGGCAGCATGTACTGCATCTGGGCGAGCTCGACCTGTGCCTTACCCTCCCGCGAGCGGGCGTGCTGGGCGAAGATGTCGAGGATCAGGGCAGTCCGGTCGACGACCTTGACCTTGGTGACGCCCTCGAGCTGGCGCAGCTGGCCTGGAGTGAGCTCGCCGTCGCAGATGACCGTGTCGGCGCCCTCGGCGACCACGATGTCGCGCAGTTCCTTCGCCTTGCCCGAGCCGATGTAGGTGGCGGGGTCGGGCTTGTCGCGGCGCTGGATCAGGCCGTCGAGCACCAGTGAGCCGGCGGTCTCGGCGAGCCGGGCGAGCTCGGTCAGGGAGTTCTCGGCCTCGGTGAGGGTGCCGGTGGTCCAGACGCCGACGAGGACGACCCGCTCGAGGCGCAGCTGGCGGTACTCGACCTCGGTGACGTCCTCGAGTTCGGTGGACAGCCCGGCGACCCGGCGCAGCGCCTGGCGCTCCTCGAGAGCGCTGCTGGCGTCCCAGTCGGGCTCGGACTCGCGCAGGTCGTCGTCAGTCATCGCTTTCCATGGTGGCACGCCGGGGGTGGCAACGCGATCGAGATTCCCGGCTCAGCGCGCGCCGGCGACGCGGCGCAGCCAGCCGTCGTCGACCTCGAGGTCGGCGACCAGGACCGCAGGCCCGGTGAGCAGGACGTCGCCGTCGGGCTGCCAGACGAC
>CAZZZE010000330.1:0-3574 GCA_964658365.1 uncultured Jatrophihabitantaceae bacterium | reverse complement strand
GTGTCGTCGTCGGCCACACCGGCCGCCCTCCGCTCGTGCGCGGCGGCGGCGTCGGCCGCCTCCCGCTCGCGGACAGCAGCGGCGTCGCGTTCGCGGGCCGCAGCGATCTGCCGCTCGCGCTCGACCTCGGCGGCTGCGGCGGCCTCACGGCGCTCGGCGGCGTGGGCGTCGCGCAGGGACACCACCGACAGCCGCCCGAACGCAGTGGCGGCGAAGTAGACGATGACCACGCCGAGCAGGGTGAACAGGGCCAGCGTCTCGAGCACGCGCAGGCCGGCGCTCGACCCGGCCGGGCGGCCCGGCGAACCGATGTGCCAGACGCTCTCCAGCTGCGGACCCACGGCGAACCAGGCGCCCGCCGCCACACCGAGCCAGGCCGCGACGAGCGTCATCATCCGGCTCTTGCTGACGAACAGCAGCAGACCGGCCAGGAACGCCGCGGCGCCGGGCAGCACCTCGAGCCAGAGGCGGGCCGCCGACCAGTGCCACGCCTTGTCGGGGGTGAAGGAGAAATTGAAATAGGGCCCGACGAGCGGGATGAGCGCGCCCCACAGGCCGAGGACGATGAGGGCGATCCCGCTCAGGGCACCCCGGGTGCGAGGCACCTCCCGGCGTGCGTCGGGCGGCCTGTTGGTGTTCATGAGGACCTCCTATGAGCTGTGTACCTGACGAGGGGGTACCCGAACCCGCCTCGCAGTAGACGCTGTAAGCCCAGCGCTCGTCGCGCCGTCCGACGCTGGCCCTGTAGCGCGGCTGCGGGCCGCGTTAGCCTGCACCCATGAGCGAGATCGTGGTGTTCTCGGGCAACGCCCACCGCCCGTTCGCCCAGGCCATCTGCGACTCGCTCGGGGTGCCCCTGTCAGGGGTCGACATCCGCCGGTTCAGCAACGACTGCCTCTACGTCCAGCTGCACGAGAACTGCCGCCAGCGCGAGGTGTACATCGTGCAGCCGCTGGTCGCACCGACGCAGGAGCACCTCATGGAGCTGCTGCTCATGCTCGACGCCGCCCGCGGCGCCTCGGCGGCGCAGATCACCGCCGTGATACCGCACTACGCCTACGCCCGCTCCGACAAGAAAGACGCGTCACGCATCTCGATCGCGGGCCGGCTGGTGGCCGACATGCTCACGACTGCCGGCGCCGACCGGGTGCTGACGATGACGTTGCACGCGCCGCAGGTGCACGGCTTCTTCTCCGTCCCGGTCGACCACCTCACGGCCATCGGCGAGCTGGCCGACCACTTCCGGGGCCGCGACCTGGCGAACACCGTTGTCGTCTCCCCCGACCTGGGCAACGCCAAGACCGCCACCCAGTTCGCGCGGCTGCTGGGCCTGTCCGTGGCGGCCGGGTCGAAGCAGCGTCTGGCCGATGACCGGGTCGTCATCGACGCCATTGTCGGCGACGTGCAAGGCAAGCGGGCCATCGTCCTCGACGACGAGATCGCCACCGGGGGCTCGATCATCGAGCTGCTCGAGCGACTGGCCGAGCAGGACTGCATCGAAGCCGCGATCGCGTGCACGCACGGGTTGTTCGCCGGCAAGGCAGTCCAGCGGCTGCGTGACCACCCGCTGGTCAGCGAGGTCGTCACCACCGACACCGTCCCCCCGCCGAACGAGGACTGGCCCGAGCTGACCGTCCGCTCGGTGGCCCCGCTGTTCGCCGAGGCGATCTCGCGCATCCACGGCGGCGAGTCCATCAGCAGCCTGTTCGACGGCGTCGACCCCACGCACGGGCCCCCGCAGCCGCAGCTGCCCTTCGGCTGACCGCGTCGACCCGGCACGGCGCGATCCGGCAGGATGGGGCGCATGACCGACCCACGCGCTGCCCTAGAGTTCCGCCTGCCCGCTGCCTCGCTGACCAAGGGCGACCTCGTGAACACCACGCCGGGCGAGGACGACTGGCAGGAGGTCGTCGGCGTGTTCATGCAGGAAAGCGATGCCAAGAGCGACGAGATCCGCACCCTGCTGAGCCAGCTCGGGGGCCGCTACGTGGTCGTGCAGCTCACCGATCTCGCCCCCGTCGACGGCGGCCTGTACTTCGACGACGAGGGCACCCCGATGATCTACGGCGACGACGAGTCCGACGACCAGCCGGTGAGCGACGTCGTCAGCTCCACCGACGGGCTGCGCACCTACCTCTACACGAAGTACGAACTCGTCAGCGTCCGCGCCCGCTGACCTGCGTCCGGCCCGCGATTTGGGCCGCCCGGAGTGCCGCTGGTAGCCTGGCACGGTTGTCTGCTCAGCCGTGGGCGGAGCGAACACCATCAACGAGAACGTCGAGGATTTCGTGGCAAACATCAAGTCCCAGATCAAGCGCATCCGCACCAACGAGCTCGCGCGCCAGCGCAACAAGGCGGTTCGGTCGGCGTTGAAGACGTCGATCCGCCAGTTCCGCGAGGCCGCCGAGGCCGGCGACCGCGAGGCCGCCACCACCGCGCTCGCGCACGCCTCGCGCCAGCTCGACAAGGCCGCCAGCAAGGGCGTCATCCACGCCAACCAGGCCGCCAACAAGAAGTCGGCCATGGCCCTGCGCGCGAAGGCCCTGTAAGCAGCTCCTCCCTCCGGAGGGCCCCGGGGCGCCGCTAGTCGGGCTTCCCCGCTATGCCACTACTCGGGCTTCCCCGATGCGGCGCACCGCGAGCTCGAGGGCGAAGGCCGGATCGGCGGCGGCGCCCTTGACGTCGGCGTTGAGTCCGGCCACCACGGCCAGGGCCCGGCGCAGCCCGGCCTCGGACCAACCGCGGCCCTGGTTGCCGGCTCGTTTCACCTTCCACGGCGGCATGCCCAGGCGGCGGGCAAGGTCGTACTCGCTACCCCGACCCGCCGACCACACCCGGGCGACGGAGCGGACCCCGTCGGCGAGGGCGTCGGCGATGACCACGTGCGGCACGCCCACCTCGAGCGCGAAGCGCAGCGCCTCGAGCGCCGGCCCGCTGCGACCGACGACGGCGAGGTCCGAGACAGCGAACCCGTTGACCTCAGCCCGGCCCTTGTGGAAGGCCCGCACGACGTCGAGCCCGACGTCCCCGCCGGAGTCGCTGACCAGTTGCCCGGCCACGCCGGCGAGCTCGCGCAGGTCGCTGCCGACGGCATCCATCAGCACGGCGAGCGCGTCTGGTGCGATGCGGCCGCCCAGCCGGCGGATCTCGCGGCGCACGAAGTCGGCTCGGTCCTCGGGGCGGGTGAGCTTGGCACAGCCGATCTCGAGTGCCTTGGCCTTGCGGGCCAGCTCGAGCAGCGCCTTGCCCTTCGCCCCGCCCGGGTGCTGCAGCACAATGCGGGTGCCCTCGGCCGGCGACTGCAGGTAGGGGCCCAGCACGGCGGCCGCCGCCACCCGGACGTCGTGACCGGCCCTGATGACCATCAGCCGCGAGTCGCCGAACAGCGACGGGCCCAGCAGCTCATGCAGCTCGGTGCCCTCGATCTGACCGCCGACGCGCTCGGTCTCGACGACTGCCGGGTCCTCGGCCCGGGTGGCGGCGGAGATCGCGCCGACGGCGCGATCGACGAGCAGGTCCTCGTCACCGACGAGCAGCACAACCGGTGGCAGCGGGCTGGGCAGATCGTCGAAGC
>CAZZZE010000329.1:0-3581 GCA_964658365.1 uncultured Jatrophihabitantaceae bacterium | reverse complement strand
TCGGTGACGCCGGCCAGCTCGAGCAACGGCTCCAGCGGCCCCGCGCCACGCAGCTCCGCGGCGACATCGCGGCGCAGCCGGTCGAACACCGCGTCGTCGACGATCCCGGCGGCCTCGGCCCGCAGCGCGTCGTCGAGCCCCCCGTCGAACCCGGCGCCGGCGTCGACCAGGCGGTGCCGCACCCGAGCCGCCAGCGGCGCGCTCATGCGGCGAGCGCCGGGACGGTCAACCCGGCGAGGACGCCGTCGGCCACCCTGGCGGTGGCGCGGGGCAGCCGGGCGACGTCGAAGCGGCGACCGGACGTCCCGAGCTGCGGCAGGACCCCGAGCGAGGGCACCCCGACCGAGCGCGCTGCCCGGGCGGGATCGATCCCGGCGCGGCGAATGACCACGCCCATCGGCAGCTCGGGCAGCGCGGCCACCAGCGTGTGGGCAGCCACCAGGCCGGGAACGTCGGCGCGGGCGAGCACGACCACGAGGTCGCAACGCAGCAGGGCGACGGCCCGCTCGGCACATGCCGGTCGCGGTAGGTCGACGACCACCGGCCCGGTGCCGGCCGCGGCCGCCAGCACCTGGTCGACGGCCTCCGGGTCGAGCTCGGCGACATCTGCGGCCAGGACCGCACACCCGTGCAGCTGCGGCAGCCCGGCGCGCACTGCGTCCGGGTCGAGGTGGCCGCCGGCCACGTGCAGGCCTGACCACCGAGCGCCAGGCTCGGTCTCGAGCCCGAGCAGGACGTCGACGCCGCCCGCCGTGACGTCGAGGTCGACGAGCACCGCGCCCGCCCGGACGGCGAGCACGGCCGCGAACGTCGAGGCGCCGACCCCGCCGCTGCCGCCGAGCACGCCGACGATCGGACCGCTGCCCCCGTCGATCAGCTGCGTCCCACGTGTCATACCCGTGAGCCAACCGGAGTCGGCGCCGATGCGCGCCCGTCCCGAGCCGCGTTGTGGACGACTGCCCATCAGCGGTGTGACACACCCACCGCCGAGGGACCCAGAGCAGCTCTGGTCAGCCGAGCACGAGGTCCTCGACCGCCCAGGGACGCGCCGCCTGCGTCCACGCCCCGAAGGCGGACGCCGGAAGCGGTCGACCCAGGTGATAGCCCTGGACGCTGTCGCAGCCCATGCGAGCCAGCATCTCCAGGGTCTGCTCGGTCTCGACGCCTTCGGCGACGACGGTCAGCCCGAGGTTGTGCCCCAGGGTGATGACGCTCTGCACGACCAGACGGCTGCGCCGATCGCAAGTCATCGCGTCGATGAAGGATCGGTCCACCTTCAGCTCGCTGATCGGCAGGGTGGTGAGATACCCGAGGCTGGTGTAGCCGGCGCCGAAGTCGTCGATCGAGATGCCCACGCCCAGTGCGGCAAGCTCCTGGAGCACCCGCTTGGCCTTCTCGACGTCGGTCATCAGCGCCGATTCGGTCACCTCCAGGACGAGGTGCCCAGCCGGCACGCGGTGCTGTGCCAACAGGTCGGCGACCTGCACGCAAAGACCTTCATCGAGCAGGTTGCGGGTGGAGATGTTGACGGCCACCGGCACCGTTCGTCCCTCGTCCGCCCAGGCCCGCACCTGTCCCAGCGCCATGTCGAGGATGTGCCGGGTCAGCGGCCCGATGAGGCCGCTGTGCTCAGCGACCGGGATGAAGTCGACGGGCGGGATCATCCCGCGCGTGGGGTGCTGCCAGCGCACGAGCGCCTCGGCGCCCAACATCTCGCCGGTGCGCACGGACACCTTGGGTTGGTAGTGCAGCGTCAGGTGGCGGTGCTGGATGGCTCGACGGAGCTCGCCCTGCAGGACGAGCCGCCGCGCGGAATTGGCGTCGTTCTCCGGCTTGTACGCAGCGATGCCGCCACCGTTCGCCTTGGCTGTGTACATCGCCGTGTCGGCGTGCCGAAGCAGGGTGTCGGCGGCCTGGCCGTGCTCACCGGACAGCACGACGCCCACGCTTGCGTCCACCTCGAGTTCGAGTCCCGCGACGGTGAACGGGGCTTCGAACGCGCGGCGGATCGTGGCAGCGAGGCGCAACGCGGCAGCCAGGCTGCCAATGGCCGGCAGCAGGACGGCGAACTCGTCGCCGCCGAGCCGCGCCAACGTATCCCCGTCACGCAGTCGGCCGGACAAGCGCGCGCCGACCTGCGTCAACAGGACGTCGCCGTACTGGTGGCCGAACGTGTCGTTGATCCGTTTGAAACCGTCGAGATCCATGACCAGCAGTCCCGTGCTGCTGCCCGGCCCCTGCTCGCTGAGCGCCTGCTCGAAGCGCTCGGCCAACAGCCGTCGGTTGGGCAGTCCGGTGAGCTCGTCGTGCAGCGCCTGTCGGCTGAGTTCAGCGGCGCTCTCGCGGAGGCTGTCGGCGAGCGTCCGCGCCTGCGCCAGCGCCGCTTCCCGGGTCTGCAGCAGCAACAAGTAATCCACGACGCTGTCCGAGACGGCGAAGTCCTCCAACGTCAGGCCCGCCTCGGTCATTGCCGACATGCTGGTGATCCACGGCGAGCCGAGGAAAATCATCACGTCCGAGGAGTCGTCGTGCAGCATCTGGCCGCGCAGTGTCAGGTTGCATCCGCGAAGCCGGAACACGAACAGCGATCGGGCGTGCGCGCTCAGGGCTTTCAGGGTCAGCGCCACCCGTGGGGTCACGAGCTCGGCGACGTCCTCGAGCGAGCGGCCCGCAACCAGATCTGGGCACAGCCGGCGCAGCGAGGAGCCGACCTGGCAGACGGTCAGGTCGGCTGCCATCACGAGATGGAAGGGCGACGCCTTGTCGAGGAGCGCGTGCGGGACGCCCCACCCGGACTCATCCATGTGACGGCTGGTGGTCGACCGGTTCGGGCACCCCTGCTCGCACTGGTGCGTAGGTCACCAGAAACACGTCGTGGTCCGCTCCCTCGGGTCGAGGGACCGTCGGTGTCACGGTCATATTGAGATCGAAGTGAACCGCCAGCCCCTTCAGCAGGCCGGTGACCATCGGGGCCAGCCCGGGACGCCCGGACCAGTAGCGCAGGACCAGGCTGCGCTCGTCGATCTCCTCGCAGGTGAAGGACGGTGGGCGCAGGGCAGGCATGTTCAGTGCGACGCGGGAGTGCATGGCGTCCACATTGCGCAGGAACTGGGGAAGCGTGGCACCCATTGCCGACAGCAACGGCCCGTAACCCTCGCGACCGGTGAAGAGGATCCAGTGCTCACCGAACGCCTCGAGCACCTCGCTGGACGTTTGGCCGAGCACGCCGCTGGCTGCGTCGACGAGCCGGTAGGTCACCGCGTCGTCGTAGGGATCCATGGCCATGAACAGCGGCATCTCGAGCCCTGCGCGCTCGACGATGCTGGCCCACAACGAGGGACCGCCCAGCGTGACCACCAGATCCTCGACGGCCTTGTTCACCATCCCGTACATGGTTTCCTCTCGCCGCAGTCCACCCGTGTATCGGCAGCCGCGCGCCGAATCTGAGGCGGCGATCGAGAGCGGCGCGATCCGACGTCCTCGGCGGCGGACCGTAAAGTCGACTCCGTGGCCGAAACCGCGCGCACGGCGGCGTTCTTCGATCTGGACAAGACGATCATCGCCAAGTCGAGCGTGCTCGC
>CAZZZE010000328.1:0-3617 GCA_964658365.1 uncultured Jatrophihabitantaceae bacterium | reverse complement strand
GACGCCGCGCACGCGCAGGGCAGCCTGGTGGTCGTCGCCGCGGACCTGCTGGCCCTGACCCTGATCACGCCGCCCGGTGAGCTCGGTGCGGACCTCGCGGTCGGCACCACCCAGCGCTTCGGCGTGCCCATGGGCTTCGGCGGCCCGCACGCGGGTTACCTCGCCGTCCGCTCGGGGCTCGAGCGTCAGCTGCCCGGGCGCCTGGTCGGGGTGTCGGTCGACGCCGACGGTGCGCCGGCCTACCGCCTGGCCTTGCAGACCCGCGAGCAGCACATCCGCCGCGAGAAGGCGACGTCCAACATCTGCACCGCACAGGTGCTGCTGGCCGTCATCGCCTCGATGTACGCCGTGTACCACGGGCCGTCCGGACTGACCGCGATCGCCCGGCGGGTGCAGCGGCTCACCGCGATCCTCGGCGCCGGGCTGCGCGAGGGCGGCGTCGACGTCGCCGACGTCCCGGTGTTCGACACGGTCACCGCCACTGTCCCGGGCGGCGCGACCGCGGTCGTGCGGGCTGCGCGTGCGGCGGGGATCAACCTGCGGCTCGTCGACGAGGACACGGTGGGCGTCTCGGTCGACGAGGTCACCACCCGGGCCCACGTTGCCGCGGTGTGGGAGGCATTCGGGCTCGACCTCGAGCCGGAGGCCGTCGAGCGCCTCGACGCCGCCCTCCCCGACGAGCTGCCGTTCGCCCGGACGAGCGAGTTCCTCGCGCACCCGGTGTTCTCCGCGTACCACTCGGAGACGTCGATGCTGCGCTACCTGCGGGGTCTCGCCGACCGGGACTACGCGCTCGACCGCGGGATGATCCCGCTCGGCTCGTGCACCATGAAGCTCAACGCGACGACCGAGATGGAGCCGGTGACCAACCCCGGCTTCGCGAACATCCACCCGTTCGCACCGGCCGACCAGTTCACCGGCTACACCCAGCTCATCGGCGATGTCGCGGCATGGCTCACCGAGATCACCGGCTACGACGCGGTGTCGCTGCAGCCCAACGCCGGCTCGCAGGGCGAGTTTGCCGGGTTGCTCGCGATCCACAACTACCTGCGCTCGTCCGGGCAGGAGCACCGCGACGTCTGCCTGATCCCGGCGTCGGCGCACGGCACCAACGCCGCGTCGGCGGTCATGGCCGGGCTGCGGGTCGTCGTCGTCAAGACCGGGGGCGAGCAGGGCGAGGTCGACCTCGACGACCTGCGGGCCAAGATCGCGCAGCACGCCGACTCCCTTGCCGCGATCATGATCACCTACCCGTCCACGCACGGGGTGTTCGAGGACCACATCGGTGAGATCTGCGGGCTGGTGCACGAGGCCGGCGGGCAGGTCTACGTCGACGGCGCCAACCTCAACGCGATGGTCGGACTGGCGCGGCCGGGCAAGTTCGGTGCCGACGTGTCGCACCTGAACCTGCACAAGACGTTCTGCATCCCGCACGGCGGCGGTGGCCCGGGTGTCGGCCCGGTGGCGGTGCGCTCGCACCTGGCGCCGTTCCTGCCGAATCATCCCCTGCAGCCGGCCGCCGGGCCGGATACCGGCGCGGGTGCGGTCGCGTCGGCTCCGTGGGGGTCGGCCTCGATCCTGCCCATCACCTGGGCCTATCTGCGGTTGATGGGCCCGGACGGGCTGACCACGGCCACGGGTGCGGCGATCCTCGCCGCCAACTACACCGCGCGACGCCTGGACGAGCACTACCCGGTGCTCTACACCGGCGCGCACGGCCTGGTGGCCCACGAGTGCATCCTCGACCTGCGCGGCATCACCAAGGCCACCGGCGTCACCGTCGACGACGTCGCAAAGCGGCTGATCGACTACGGCTTCCACGCCCCGACGATGTCGTTCCCGGTGGCCGGCACCCTGATGGTCGAGCCGACGGAATCCGAGGACCTCGGGGAGATCGACCGCTTCGTCGCGGCCATGATCGCGATCAAGGGCGAGATCGACCAGGTCGCGGCGGGGGAGTGGCCGGCCGATGACAACCCACTGGCGAACGCGCCGCACACCGCCGCGAGCGTCGTCGGCGAGTGGGACCACCCGTACCCGCGAACGCTGGCCGCGTTCCCGCCCGGCGTTGACCCGCGCGCGAAGTACTGGCCGCCGGTGCGCCGGATCGACGGTGCATTCGGCGACCGCAACCTCGTCTGCTCCTGCCCCCCGGTTGCCGAGTACGCGAACGCCTGACCGCATGATCAACCGGTAACGATTACCGGTATGGTCGAGCCGTGAGCCCGGCCCGGCAGCGCGCGACGAAGCAGGGCGACGCCGTGCGCCAGGCACTCAGCGGGGCGGGCGGGTTCCGCAGCGCGCAGGACGTGTATGCCGCATTGCGCCGCGACGGCGAGAACGTCGGCCTCTCGACGGTCTACCGGCACCTGCAGGCCCTCGTCGACGAGGGTGTTCTCGACGTCATCCAGACGCCCGAGGGCGAAGCCACCTATCGACACTGCGGCGAGCAGGGGTCCGGACACCACCATCACCTGGTGTGCCGGCGCTGCGGCGACACCGCGCAGATCGAGGGCCGGGCGATCGAGCGCTGGGCCGGTGAGGTCGCCCGCGAGCACGGGTACTCCGACGTCGACCACACGATCGAGCTGTTCGGGCTGTGCCCGCGCTGCGCGGCGACCAGCGGCTGATGTCCGCGCGGCGCTGGCAGCCCGTCCTGGCCTACGCGGCGCTCAGCGCCACCAACCAGATGCTCTGGCTGACGTTCGCCCCGATCACGACCGGTTCGGCGCATCGCTACGGCGTGTCCGAGGGCGCTATCGGCTGGCTCGCCGAGTTGTTCCCGCTGCTGTACGTCGTGCTGGCCCTGCCGGCCGGTCGGCTGGTCGACCGCGCGCTGCCGCTATGGCTCGGGGTGGGTGCGCTGCTCACCGCGGCCGGCGCGCTCGTCCGGCTCGTCGGCGACGGTTACGGGTCTGCCGTGGCCGGGCAGGTGCTGGTGGCGGTGGCCCAGCCGCTGGTGCTCAATGCCGTGACGCGGGTGTCCGGGCGCTACCTCTCCCCGGCCGATCGGCCGAACGGAATCGCGGTGTCCTCGGCCGGCATCTTCGCCGGCATGGTGCTGGCCCTGGCCACCGGCGCAGCGTTCGGGGCCGGCAACCTTCGCGCCCTGCTGGTCGTGCAGGCCGTGTTGTCCGTTGCGGCCGCGGCGTGGCTGGTCGCCGAGTTGCGCCGGCCGGCGAGCGAACCCGAGCCGGAGGCGACCTCGACCCGGCTGCGGGCAGTGTGGGCCGACCGGCAGGTGCGGGTGCTGGTCGGGCTGGTGTGCGTGGGCTTCGGGGCGTTCGTCGCGGTGACGACCTGGTTGCAGACGCTGCTGGAACCGGCCGGGGTCGGCGACACCGCCGCCGGGGTGCTGTTGCTGGTCATGGTCGTCGGCGGGGTGGCGGCGTCGGCCACCCTGCCCCCGGTGGTGGCGCGGCGCGGCGCCGAGACGGGCTTCCTGCTGGTGTCGGTCCTCGTCGGCGCGTCGGCCTTCGCGCTGCTCGCCGCCGCGCCGGGACTGTGGACGGGGCTGATCGCCGTCGTCGCCCTGGGTGCGTTCCTGCTGGCCGACCTGCCGGTCATCCTCGACCTCGCCGAGCGGCGGGCGGGAGCCGCCGGCGGCACGGTCAGCG
>CAZZZE010000327.1:0-3636 GCA_964658365.1 uncultured Jatrophihabitantaceae bacterium | reverse complement strand
TCGCGCCGTGATCCGCCGGCTCGTGATCCGACGGGTTGTGGTGCTCTGGGCGGTGGCCCTGGCGGTCGTGGCGATGGCGGCCGGACCGGCAGCGGCGGCCCCCGGGCCTGCCCAGGCACCCGAGTACTGGTTCGACAGCTGGCAGGTGCGCGAGCTGTGGAGTTCGGGCGCGCGCGGTCAGGGCGTGACCATCGCCGAGATCGACACCGGCGTGAACGCCGCCCTGCCCGGACTGAGCGGCCGGGTCCTGGCCGGCACCGACCTCGGGGTCGGCGGCACCGGCCGGACCGACCGCGAGGTCAGCACGTTCGGGCACGGCACGGCGATGGCCTCGATCATGGTCGCCCGGCCGGCGCTGCTCAACATCACCGGGCTCGCACCCGACGCGAAGATCCTGCCCGTCGCGGTGCCGCTGCGCGGGACCACCGACGCGCAACTGCCCGACCGCCTGCCCGACGCCATCCGCTACGCCGCCGACCACGGCGCCAAGATCATCAGCATGTCGCTCGGCGGCCTGCAGAACCCGAAGACCGACGACACGCCGTGCCCGGCCGTCGAGCAGCAGGCGGTCTTCTACGCCTTGCGCAAGGGCGCGATCGTCGTCGCCGCGGTCGGCAACACCGGCCCGCGCGCGAATACGGTCGAGGAGCCGGCCGCCTGCCTGGGCGTGGTGTCGGTCGGCGCGGTCGACAGGCAGGGAAAAGTCGCCTCGTTCTCGGCCCGCGAGCCGTACCTCACGCTCACCGCGCCGGGTGTCGACGTCGCGTCGCTCGGGCGGATCGACGGCAACGCGTTCTCCGGCGACGGCACCAGCCAGTCGACCGCCCTCGTCTCGGCCGCCCTGGCGCTGGCCTGGTCGGACCACCCGACGCTGACCAACAGCCAGCTCGTCGCCCGCCTGCTCGCCACCCTCGACGGTCGGCGGGCCTCGCCGAGCAGCGCCTACGGCTACGGCACCCTCGACGCCGGCGCGCTGGTGCGGTCCGACGTCCCGCGCTCCGCCCCGAACCCGGTCTGGGCCGCGGCCACGCCGTTCAGCGACCGCGATGCGCGGTTGGGCCACGTCCAGCCGCCCATCCCGGCGCCGGCCGCCACCCGCCCGCTGACTGCGCAGGGCTATGCCGTCGCCCGGCACTCGCGGATCACCGCGCGCGTGCGGCAGGCGGGGTCCGTGGCTGCGCTCGGGCTGGTGGCGCTGCTCGCGGTGCTGGCCGTCGGTCTCGAGCGCCGCCGGCGCCGCGCTGCGTCCGGTCGCCCGAGGTCAGGTCAGCCGCCGGGACTCGCGGTTGACGGCGCTGATGACGGCCCGCAGTGACGCCTGCGTCGTCGACTCGCTGATGCCCACGCCCCACAGCACGGTGTCGTCGGCGTCGCCGAACTCGATCTCGAGGTAGGCGGCGGCCTCCGCGTCGCGGCCGGACGTCAGCGCGTGCTCGTGGTAGTCGAGCACCCGCACCGAGAGCCCGCCGTAGCCGAGGTCGACGGACGACAGCGCGTCGCAGAACGCCGACACCGGCCCGTTGCCCACTCCGCTGATCTCGTGCTCGACTCCCTTGACCCGCACCGTGGCGCTGATCCGCTCGGTGCCGTCGTCGCTCGTCGAGGACAGCCGTACCAGTTCGACGTCGCCGGCCTGCAGGTACTCGTCGGAGAAGATCCGCCACATCGCGGCCGGCTCGACCTCGCCGCCCTCGTTGTCGGTGTGGCTCTGGATGACGTGGCTGAACTCGATCTGTAGCCGGCGGGGGAGGTCGAGCTTGTGGTCGTTCTTCATGATGTAGGCAACCCCGCCCTTGCCGGATTGCGAGTTCACCCGGATGACCGCCTCGTAGGAGCGGCCGACGTCCTTCGGGTCGATGGGCAGGTACGGGATGTGCCACGGCATCTCGCCGACCGGCTTGCCGGCCTCGGTGGCCTGACGCTGCAGGTCGTCGAAGCCCTTCTTGATCGCGTCCTGGTGCGAGCCCGAGAACGACGTGTAGACGAGGTCGCCCGCGTACGGGTGCCGCTCGTGCACGCCGATGCGGTTGCAGTACTCGGCGGTACGGCGGATCTCGTCGATGTCGCTGAAGTCGATCATCGGGTCGATGCCCTGGCTGTAGAGGTTCAGCCCCAGGGTGACGAGGTCGACGTTGCCGCTGCGCTCGCCGTTGCCGAACAGGCAGCCCTCGATGCGCTGCGCGCCGGCCAGCACGGCCAGCTCGGCGTCGGCGGTGGCCGTCCCGCGATCGTTGTGGGTGTGGACGGACAGGCAGACGTACTCGCGGCGCGAGAGGTGCCGGCTCATCCACTCGATCTGGTCGGCGTAGACGTTGGGCGTCGAGCGTTCGACGGTGCAGGGCAGGTTCAGCACGATCTCGCGGTCGGGCCCGGGCTGCCAGACGTCCATGACGCCCTCGCAGATGTCGAGGGAGAAGTCGAGCTCGGTGTCCATGAAGATCTCGGGGGAGTACTCGAGCCCGAAGTCGGTGCCGACCAGATGGATGTCGGCGTACTTCATGATCGACTGCACGCCGTCGACCGCGACCGCGCGGCACTGCGCTCGCCCGTCGCCGTCCCAGCCGAAGACGACCTTGCGGAACACCGGCGCGGCGGCGTTGTACATGTGGACGGTGGCCTGGGGGGCCCCGACGAGCGACTGCACGGTGCGCTCGATGAGCTCCTCGCGGGCCTGGGTCAGCACCGAGATGCGGACGTCGTCGGGGATGCGCCCACCCTCGATCAGGCTGCGGACGAAGTCGAAGTCGGTCTGGCTCGCGGCCGGGAAGCCGACCTCGATCTCCTTGTAACCCATGCGGACGAGCAGGTCGAACATGGCGTTCTTGCGGGCGGCGTTCATCGGGTCGATGAGGGCCTGATTGCCGTCGCGCAGGTCGGTGGACAGCCACCGGGGCGCAGCGGTGATCGTCTTCGTCGGCCAGGTGCGGTCCGGCAGATCGACGGCGGCGAACGGGCGATAGCGGTGGCACGGCATGCCCGAGGGCTGCTGGGCATGGGGAGGGCTGGCGGGACGGCTCATGACGGGGCTCCGGATCGGGACGAAGGAGCGGTCGGCGCGCGTTCGGGCCCCGCGACGAGGGGCCGACCGAGGATTTAGTCTCGGGCCTCGCCGCGGCGGCGAAGAAGCAGCGCGCGGGTCATGGTGGGTCCAGGCTAGCCGAGCGCGCCCCTGCCGGCCAACGGCCCCGCCTTCGCCCGTCACGTCGGTGATCAACTGCGGATCGCGGTGGGAATTCGACCCGAATCCGCAGTTGATCAGCTGCTAGAAGCGCAGGCACGTCGGAATTCGACGTGAACGCGCGGACCGACAACGGATTCCGTTGTTGTCGGCCCCGATCGCCGCCGGTAGCGTTCCGGGGATGAGCGACAAGACAGTGGTCCGCAACTTCATCAACGGCGAATCGGTCGAAGCGGCCGACGGGCGCACGCTCGATCTCGTCGACCCGAGCACCGGCGAGGTGTTCGGCACGTCGCCGCTGTCGGGGGCCGAGGACGTCGACCGGGCCTACACCGCGGCCGCGTCGGCGTTCGAGAGCTGGCGCGACACGACGCCGAGCGAGCGCCAGCAGGCGCTGTTGAAGTTCGCGCAGGCCTTCGAGGACCGCGCCGAGGACGTCATCGCCGCCGAGTGCCGCA
>CAZZZE010000326.1:0-3636 GCA_964658365.1 uncultured Jatrophihabitantaceae bacterium | reverse complement strand
AGTTGTTGCACTGCAGCACCACGCCGACGATGTTCTTGCCGATGTCGTGGACGTCGCCCTTGACGGTGGCCATGATCACCGTGCCGTTCTTGCGCTCGACGTCGCCCGGCTGCTTCTCGGCCTCGATGAACGGGATCAGGTAGGCGACGGCCTTCTTCATGACGCGCGCCGACTTCACCACCTGCGGCAGGAACATCTTGCCGGCGCCGAAGAGGTCGCCGACGACGTTCATGCCGTCCATCAACGGGCCCTCGATGACCTCGATGGGCCGCCCGCCACGGGCGGAGATCTCGGCGCGGAGCTCCTCGGTGTCGAGCTCCACGTGCTGGTCGATGCCCTTGACGAGGGCGTGCGTGATGCGCTCTCCCAGCGGGAGCGAGCGCCACACCTCGTCGGCGACCTCGCGGGCCTGCCCCGAGCCGGCGTGCGCGGCGGCGATCTCGAGCAACCGCTCGGCGGCGTCGGGCCGGCGGTTGAGGATGACGTCCTCGATGCGGTCGCGCAGCTCGCCGTCGACCTGGTCGTAGACGACCAGCGCGCCGGCGTTGACGATGCCCATCGTCAGCCCGGCCTTGATCGCATGGTAGAGGAACACGGCGTGGATGGCCTCGCGCACCGCGTTGTTGCCACGGAAGCTGAACGAGACGTTCGAGATGCCGCCGCTGACCTTCGCGCCGGGCAGGTTCTGCTTGATCCAGCGGGTGCCCTCGATGAAGTCGACGCCGTAGTTGGCGTGCTCCTCGATGCCGGTGGCGACGGCGAAGACGTTCGGGTCGAAGATGATGTCCTCGGCCGGGAAGCCGACCTCGTCGACGAGGATCGTGTACGCCCGCCGGCAGATCTGCTGGCGACGTTCGAGGCTGTCGGCCTGGCCGTCCTCGTCGAAGGCCATGACCACGACGGCCGCGCCGTACTTGCGGCACAGCCGGGCGTGGTCGATGAAGGGCTCGACGCCCTCCTTCATCGAGATGGAGTTGACGATCGACTTGCCCTGGACGTTCTTCAGGCCCTCCTCGATGACGTCCCACTTCGAGGAGTCGATCATCACCGGCACCCGGCAGATGTCGGGCTCGGAGCCGATGAGGCGCAGGAAGCGCTGCATGGCGGCCTGGCCGTCGATCATGCCCTCGTCCATGTTGACGTCGATGACCTGCGCGCCGTTCTCGACCTGCTGGCGGGCCACCGACAGTGCGGTGGTGTAGTCGCCGTCCTTGATCAGGTTGCGGAACTTCGCCGAGCCGGTGATGTTCGTGCGCTCGCCGACGTTGACGAACAGGGAGTCGTCGTCGACGGTCAGCGGCTCGAGGCCGGACAGCCGCAGCGCGGGCTTGATCTGCGGCGGGACGCGCGGGGTGCGGCCGTCGAGGTGATCTGCGATGGCGGCGATGTGGGCTGGCGTGGTGCCACAGCAGCCGCCGGCCATGTTGATCAGGCCGGACGTCGCGAACTCCTCGATCGTCTCGGCGGTCTCGTCGGGCAGCTCGTCGTACTCGCCGAACGCGTTGGGCAGGCCGGCGTTGGGATAGGCGTGCACGAAGCAGTCGGCGATGCGGGAGAGCTCGGCGACGTAGGGTCGCAGCTCCTTGCCGCCGAGCGAGCAGTTGAGCCCGACGATCAGCGGCCGGGCGTGACGCACCGAGTTCCAGAACGCCTCGGTGACCTGGCCGGTCAGCGTGCGGCCCGACGCGTCGGTGATCGTGCCGGAGATCATCACCGGCCACCGGCGCCCGTGCTGCTCGAAGAGCGTCTCGACCGCGAAGATCGCGGCCTTGCTGTTGAGCGTGTCGAAGATCGTCTCGATCATGAAGACGTCGGCGCCGCCGTCGACCAGCCCTCGGGCCTGCTCGAGGTAGGCCTCGACCATGGTGTCGAAGTCGATGTTGCGGGCGCCGGGGTCGTTGACGTCGGGCGAGATCGAGCCGGTGCGGTTCAGCGGGCCGATGGCCCCTGCGACGTAGCGGGGCTTGTCGGGCGTGGCTGCGGTCATCGCGTCGCACGCCTCGCGCGCCAGCCGGGCGGCCGCCACGTTCAGCTCGTAGGCGAGTTCCTGCATTCCGTAGTCGGCCAGCGAGATCTTCTGCGCGTTGAACGTGTCGGTCTCGACGATGTCGGCGCCGGCCTCGAGGTACTCGGTGTGGATGCCGCGGATGATGTCGGGCTGGGTCAGCACGAGCAGGTCGTTGTTGCCCTTGACGTCGCTCGGCCAGTCCGCGAAACGCTCGCCGCGGTAGTGGTGCTCCTCCAGCTTGTGCCGCTGCACCATCGTGCCCATGGCGCCGTCGATCACGAGCAGCCGCTCGCGCAGGGCGGCGGTGAGCTCGTCGGTGGCGTCCGGGCGCAGTGCCTGGGTCGGTGCGGTCACGTCGTGGTCCCTCGGATCGGGTGTAAAGACAACCGGCGACAGCCGGGAACTCGTGCCCTCCCAGGGTACCGGCGCCCCGGTCGTTAGGCTGGTTACATGCTCGGCCACGGAACGGTTACTGCGTGAGCGCGTCCGACGACTCCCCGGACGTCGGGGGCGACGAGGTGTCCGACGACGTCGCCGAGATCATCGTCGAGGTGATCACCCACCCTGCGGTCGAGGGGGTGCCCGAGGTGTTGCCCGAACTCGTCAACCCGGTGCTCGTCGGCGCGTTCGAGGGCTGGAACGACGCCGGAGACGCGGCCAGCGGCGCGATCGAGCACCTGCAGCTGGTCTGGGACGCCATCCCGCTGGCCGAGCTCGACCCGGACGAGTACTACGACTTCCAGGTGAACCGGCCCTCGGTGTCGCAGGTCGACGGCCTGTCGCGACGCATCACCTGGCCCACCACGCGGTTCTCCTACTGCCGCCCGCCCGGCGCCGAGTTCGATCTGGTGCTGCTGCACGGCATCGAGCCGAACATGCGCTGGCGGGCGTTCTGCGACGAGGTGCTCGACGTCATCCAGCGCCTGGACATCAGCACCGTCGTCACGCTCGGCGCCCTGCTGTCGGACTCCCCGCACACCCGGCCCACCCAGGTCACCGGGGCGGCCTACGACCCCGAGTCCGCCGCTCGCTACGGCCTCGAGCGCTCCCGCTACGAGGGCCCGACCGGCATCGTCGGCGTCCTGCAGGACGCCTGCGTCGCCGCGGGTATCCCGGCCATCTCGTTCTGGGCCGGCGTGCCGCACTACGTCTCGCAGCCGCCCAACCCGAAGGCCACGCTGGCCCTGCTGCACGGCGTCGAGGAGGTCCTCGACCTGCCCATCCCCCTCGGTCAGCTGCCCGAGCAGGCCGAGGAGTGGGGCAAGCTCGTCGACGAGATGGCCGCCGAGGACGAGGAGGTCATCGAGTACATCCGCAACCTCGAGGAACGCGACGACGAGATCGACCGCACCGAGATGACCGAGGCCTCGGGCGACGCCATCGCCCGCGAGTTCGAGCGCTACCTGCGCCGCCGCGACCGGGGTGGCGGGCACGCCGGCGGCCCCTGGACCAGCGGTGGCGGCTGACCCTCAGCTGCGGACGACCGAGGGGGTGGCCGGGTCGTCGTGGGCGACGACGATCGACGCCCGGTCGCGCGGGTTCTCCTCCTCGAGGTACATCCGGCAGGCGGCCAGATAGCGCGACTCGTAGGCCGCCCGCGCCTGCTCGATCCCGCCGAGCGCCGCGGC
>CAZZZE010000325.1:0-3639 GCA_964658365.1 uncultured Jatrophihabitantaceae bacterium | reverse complement strand
TCCGCGGGTCGCAGTGCAGGGCGAAGATCTGGTCGACGTCGTCGAGCACGCCGGCAGCCATGGCCACGGGAGCGCCGCCGGGGACGGTCTCCTCGGCCGGTTGAAAGATCAACCGCAACCGGCCGGCCGGCGGCTCGGCCGCGAGCGACGCGGCGGCTCCGAGCAGGATCGCGGTGTGCGCGTCGTGTCCGCAGCCGTGACACACCCCGTCGACACTCGAGCGGTAGGGCACGTCCTTGTCGTCGGCGATGGGCAGCGCGTCGATGTCTGCGCGCAGCGCCACCACCGGGCCATGGCCCGTGCCGAGCTCGCACACCACGCCGGTGCCCCGCGGCAACACCTCCGGAGCCAGGCCGAGGTCGCGCAGGACGTCGACGATCACACCGGTGGTGCGGTGCTCGGCGAAGGCGAGTTCAGGGTGCCGGTGCAGATCCCGCCGCACGGCGACGACGTCGAGACTCACAGACGCAACCCGTCCCGCATCTCGGCCAGCAGCAGGTCGACGACCGGCTCGAGCCGACCGCCGTTCTGCGCGGCGACGGCCCGCTGCCGCTCGTAGCTGCCGCCCCGCTCGACCAGCTTCGGGATGAGCTCGAGCTCGTCATTGCAATCGAGGCGGCGGGCTATGGGCAGCAGGTCCTCGACGACCTCGAACAGCGCGTCCTTCACCGGCTGCACGCGACCGGTGTTGTCGATGACGATCTCGGCGTCGAGCCCGTAACGCGCGGCACGCCACTTGTTCTCGCGCACCAGCCACGGACGCGGCTCGGGCAGCACGTAACCGTCGTCGAGCTGGCGGTCGAAACGTTCGACCAGGCACTGGGCGAGCGCCGCGACGGCCGAGATCTCGTCCAGCGAGGGCATACCGTCGCAGATCCGCAGCTCGACGGTGCCGAAGTTCGGGTGCGGCCGGATGTCCCACCACACCTCGCGGATCGACTCGATGGCGTTGGAGGAGATCAGGATCTCCATGTAACGCTCGAACTCGTCCCAGCCCGAGAGCTGGTAGGGCAGCCCGGCCGTGGGCAGGGCCTCGAAGACCTTCGACCGGTAGGACGCCAGCCCGGTGTCGGAGCCTACCCAGTAGGGCGAGGACGCCGACAACGACAGGAAATGGGGCAGGTACTGCAGCAGCGCGTTGACGATCGGGATCGCCTTGTCCGGCGCCCGGATGCCGCAGTGCACGTGGACGCCGAAGATCTGCAGCTGGCGGGCCATCCACTGGTTGCGCTCGATCAGGGCGTGGTAGCGCTCGGTGTCGGTGATCTGCTGGGTCGCCCAGTCCGTGATCGGGTGCGAGCCGCTGCACATCAGGCCGACATTGCGCTTGGCCGCGTAGCCGGCCAGCTCGTCGACGGTGCCGGCGAGGTCGGCCCGCGCCTCGGCGACCGTCTGGCAGATGCCGGTGATGACCTCGACGCACGACTGCAGCAGCTCGTGCTTGGCCTTGGGATGCTCCCCGTCGCCGAGTTCCGAGATCTCGGCCAGCAGGTCGTTCGAGACGCCGGTCAGCTGGCGGGTGTCGAGGTCGACGAGCTCGAGCTCCCACTCCACCCCGAGACTCGTCCGCTGGGACGGGGTGAAGTCGATGCGCACGGCGCCAGCGTATCCGGCGCTCAGTGGTGCGACGGCGCCCGGAACGCGGAGTCCGGGCTGTCGTCGTCGTGGGCGAGCGCGAGGACCTCGTCGCCGGCCCGCAGGTCGGTGTCGCCGCGGACCTGGACGAGGTGACCGTCGCGGCTGACCATGCTGACCCAGAAGTTCTCGCCGACAGCCAGCGCGCGGATCGAGCATCCGTCGGCCGGTGAGCCGGGTTCGACGACATAGCGGTGCAGGCCCTCGGGCTCGTTGCGAAAGCGCATGCCCAGGGCGAACGGTTCGGGTTCGACGACCCGCATCGGCACCTTGAAGACCCGGGCTGCGGTCGGCACGAGGCTGCCCTGCGCCAGGACCGAGACCAGCACCACGACGAAGATGATGTTGTAAACCCGCCCGGCGCTCTGGGCGTGCTCGGCCAGGACGTACGTGCCAAGCAGGATGGGTACCGCGCCCTTCAGCCCGCTGAACAGCACGAACGAGCGCTCGCCGCGGGTCAGTGACAACGGCAGGATGAGCAGCCCCACTAGCACCGGCCGGACGACGACGACGAGCAGCGCCGCGATGCCGAGGCCGACCCAGAGGGTGTTGCCCTTGACGAGGTCGGTGACGTCGATGGACAGCCCAAGGACGACGAACGCAACGATCTCGGCGACGCTGGCCAGCGCGCCGGCGAAGCGCTCGATCTCGCGCTTGTAGGGCGCGCGCTCGTCACCGATGTAGATGCCGGCGAGGAACACGGCCAGGTAGCCCGACCCGTCGGCCACGGTGGCCAGCCCGTACAGCGCCAGCGCGAACGCGACGGTCTGCACCGGGTACAGCGCCTCGTTGGGCAGCGGCAGCCGGCGCATGACCTGCAGCAGCAGCCAGCCGCCGCCCAGCCCGACCACCGTGCCGACGGCCAGCTGCAGGGCGAAATGGCCGACGCCGCTGGCCACCGCGTCCATGCCGGCGCCCGTCGCGCCCAGGATGCTGATGAGCAGGGCGATGCCGACCGGGTCGTTGGCCCCGGACTCGCCCTCCAGGATCGTCCCGGACGGGCCGGAGATCTCGCGCCGGCCGAGGACCGAGAACACCACCGCCGGGTCGGTGGGCGCCAGCGCCGCGCCGATGATGAGCGCGGTCCGCCACTCGAAGCCGAACAGGTAGTGCGCACCCAGCGCGAGCGCCGCCGAGGTGACGACGGTGCCCGCGATTCCGATCCACGCGACGCTGCCCGCCGCCGGCCGCATGCGTCCCCACCCGATGTGCATGCCCCCGTCGAACAGGATCACCGCCAGCGCGACGGTGACGATGCGCTGGTTGTCGACGACACTCAGCGAGCCGAGATCGGTGAACACGTTCGAGGCCACCGCGGCGACGACCAGGAACAGCGCCGGCGCCGGGATGTGCAGGCGCTCGGCGATGCGGTTGGCGCCGACGAGCAGCAGGAACGCGACGGCCAGCAGCAGGATGACCTCGGCAAACGGGATCAGGTCGTCCACCGGCGGTAGCGCTCCTCGCGTCGGGCGGCCTGCTCCGGGCAGGCCACAGATCGATGCCGACCAGGCTTCCCGGCGCTCCGCGGGTCAGCTTAACGCAGGGTCGTGGCCTACCTCAGCCGTCGCGCAGGGCATCCAGCTCGGCGAGCACCGCGGTTGCCGCCTGGTCGGGCGTCCGCTCGCCCGCCCGCACCGCGGCTTCCGCGGCCTGCACGGCGGACCGCACGTGCGGTGCGTCGAGGCGAGCCAGCAGCCGATCGCGCACCATGGCCCGCGTCCACTGGACCAGCTGCTCGCGACGCTTGGCCTCGAGGCCGCCGTGCGCGTCGAGCCAGTCGCGGTGCCGACGCACGTGCTTCCACACCCGGTCGAGGTTGACGTTGTGCAGGCCGCTGCAGGTGACGACCGGCGCCTGCCAGTCGTCGTCGGCGCCGCGCAGCAGGCGCAGGGCACCGGACAGCTCGCGGGCCGCGCGCTCGGAGCCGTCCTCGTGCTGCTCGTCGGCCTTGTTCACCGCGATGACGTCGGCCAGCTCGAGGATGCCGCGCTTCATGCCCTGCAG
>CAZZZE010000324.1:0-3649 GCA_964658365.1 uncultured Jatrophihabitantaceae bacterium | reverse complement strand
CGGACTCTGCGATGAGCGTTAGCGGCCGCCCGACCTGGCGCTCGAGTTCGTCCACCTCTTGGGAGAGCTGGGCGAGGATGTGCACGGGCGAGTCGTCGACGAGCGCGTGCACGGCGTCGAGGCGCAGGGCGTCGACGTGGAAGTCGCGCAGCCACATCAGCGCGTTGTCGATGATGAACCGGCGCACCGCCGGCTGCTCGACGTTGACGAGGTCACCCCACGTGTTGCGGCCCGGCTTCAGGTACGGCCCGAAGCGCGGCAGGTAGTTGCCCGAGGGGCCGAGGTGGTTGTAGACCGCGTCGAGGACGACGGCCAGGCCGTGGCCGTGCGCGGCGTCGACGAAGCGCTTGAAGGCGTCGGGGCCACCGAGCGGCTCGTGCACCGCGTACCAGTCGACGCCGTCGTAGCCCCAGTTCCAGACGCCGTTGACGGCATTGACGGGCAGCACCTCGACGTGCGTGATGCCGAGCTCGACGAGGTGGCCGAGGCGCTCGATCGCGCTGTCGAACGTCGCGCCCGGGGTGAACGTCGCGACGTGCAGCTCGTAGATGATCGCGGCGGTGAGGTCGCGGCCCGTCCAGGCGGTGTCCTGCCAGACATGGGCGTCCTGGTCGTAGACGCGGCTCGGGCCGTGCACACCCTCGGGCTGGCGGCGTGACGACGGGTCGGGGACCGGCTCGTCGGAACCGTCGAGCAGGAAGGCGTAGTCGGTGTCCGGGGCGAGCTCGGGCCCGGTCCACCAGCCGTCACCGTCGCGCTCGAGCGGGGTGTCGGTTCCGTCCGCCCGGACGCTGATCCTGCTGACGTCAGGGGCCCAGACACGTAGCGCGCTCATATGGGCCAACGTCCCCCGGGCCGGTAGGTGGCAAACCGGCCATGGGGTAGGACATAGCCGTGACTGTTGTGACGCTGCAGGCCTCCGGATCCGCCGACCCCGAGACAGCATGGGCCCGCTACCTCGAGCCGCAGGGCTGGCCGGGTTGGGCACCGCAGATCACCCGGGTCCAGGCCTCGGCGCGGCGGATCGCGCCGGACGTCACCGGCCGGGTCTACGGGCCGCTGTGGGCGTCGGTGGACTTCGTCATCGAACGCGTCGACGAGAGCGCGAAGACGTGGACGTGGCGGGTCCACCGCGGGCCGATCACGCTGCGGCTGCACCACGCGGTGGCACCCACGGACCGCGGCAGCCGGGCCTCGTTGGGCATCGAGGGGCCGCTGCCACTGGTCCTCGGCTACGCGCCGCTCGCGCGATTCGCGCTCAGCCGGCTCGTCCGCCCGTAGCCTGCGGGGATGCCCGACGACGAGACCTCCATGCGCCACGCTCTGGCCGTCGCTCCTGGGCCGGTGAACCTGGCCGGTTATCCCACCGACGCCCGACCGCTGGCGCCCACGAAGCGCAACCGCGACCTGCGCAACGACGACGCGGCGATGGCCACGCTGCAGGAACAGCTCTGGGCCGAGGCGACCGCGGGCGGCAGGCGCAGCATCCTGCTGGTGCTGCAGGGCATGGACACCGCCGGGAAGGGCGGGATCACCGAGCACGTCGTCGGCACGTTCGGCCCGATCGGCGTGCAGTACACCGCGTTCAAGGCGCCGACCGATGAGGAGCGCGAACACGACTTCCTGTGGCGTATCCGCAACCGACTGCCCGGGCCGGGGGTCATCGGGGTGTTCGACCGCTCGCACTACGAGGACGTCCTCATCGTGCGGGTCCACGACCTCGTCCCGCAGCAGGAGTGGGAGCAGCGCTACGACGTCATCAACGACTTCGAGAAGGAACTCGTCGAGGGCGGGACAACGGTCGTCAAGTGCTTCGTCCACATCAGCTACGACACCCAGCGTGAGCGGCTGCTGCGCCGGCTCGACCGGCCGGACAAGCACTGGAAGTTCAACGAGGGCGACATCGACGAGCGGGAGCGCTGGGCGGACTACCAGGTGGCCTACGAGGCCGTGCTCGAGCGCACCAACACCGAGCACGCCCCGTGGTACGTCGTGCCGGGCGATCACAAGAAGTACCGGAACTGGGCGGTCGGGCAAATCCTGCACGAGACATTGATCGACCTCGACCCGCGCTACCCACAGCCCGATCTCGACGTGCCGGACCTGCGTCGACGCCTCGCCCCGCCGCACTGAGCCTCGGCTAGTCCGACACCGACCGGGTGGCGTTGCGGGACAGGGTGTCGGTGATCAACTGCTTGCTGAAACGGGGATTACCCGCCTCGGCCTGTGCGCGAGCCCAGGCGAAGTGGTGTCGCGCCGACGCCAGCAACAGCGGTGCGGTGGCGATGCCTGCCAGGGCCCACTTGAGGTGCTCACGGCTGGTTTCGCGAGCGATGCTCCCTACACCGCCGACCATCCACAGCCAGAGGATCGCGTTGTAGGCGGGCAGGTGGCTCTCGGGCATGCCCTCGGCCTGATCCAGCCAGGGCAGCGCACCGAACTTGAGCGACCATGGCCACTCGACGAAGTGCACGCCGGCCCCGGCGACCGCGACCCCGGCACCGAACGCTATCGCTGCGTCGTCACGCTGGTCGCCGGCCAGTGACCGCCACAGCAAAAGCGGCGGGCCCGTGGACCACAGGACGTTGGTCGCGCGCCGGCCGATCCATGGTTCCAGGAACACTCCGACACCTGACCAGCGCTCGAACCCGTTGTGCGCGGCTCCGCCGGCAGTCGCCAACGCGCTGAACAGTTTCATGAGTTCCTCCGTGCGGCCGCGAGTCATGACCCAGCGAGTACAGCACCGACACCCGGACAGCGCGAGACCCGGCGAGAGTCTGCTGCGCCGAGCGTGGGCGCGTACTTTTGCAGGGTGGGCAGCAAGCGGCGGACGTGGGTGACGGCCCCACCGGCCACCTCGTGGGTCGCCCTGCTTCGCCCGCGCTGGCTGGTCACGCACGCGGTCCTGATCGGCGCGGCGGTCGGCATGGTGTTCCTCGGCCGGTGGCAGCTGCACGTGTCCGAGGGCAACGGGTTCGCGCTGCAAAACGTCAGTTACGTCGTGCAGTGGTGGGTGTTCGCCGCCTTCTCGGTGTGCTTCTGGGCCAAGCTGATCCGCGACGCCCGACGACCCCCGCCCGAAGCCTCCTCGACCAGCGGGGAGGTCGTGCTGCGCGGCTCGTCGGTCGTCCGCACCGGCCCGGCCAACCTCGTCCGCACCGAGGGCGACGCCCCGGTCGCCTACCGCGGGTACGTGCTGCCCGACAGCTCGACGGCCCCGCACCGCAGCTACGGCGACGACCACCACAACGCCTACAACGACTACCTCTGGCAGCTGTCCCTCTCCAGCCTTCCCCATCCGAGTGGTCGCCAGGACGCGCCGAATAGCGACCACACCGATGGGGAAGCGCCGGGGACAGCGGGCAGCTAGGACGCGACGACGAGGGCTACGGGGAGCCGGTCGAGCAGGTCGGCCAGCCGTACCTGAGCCGGCACCCGACGCCCGGTGAACAGATCGGTGCCCTCGACGCCGAGGTCGAGGCTCGTGTCGCCCCAGCCGCCCGCTGCGTCCAGCGTGAGCGGGAGACGGGTGGCGACCGTAATCGCGCCGCCACGGTCGTAGGCGAGGACGTGTCCGGCCGCGGATCCCGCGGCCCGCAGCGCTGTGTAGGCCGAGAACAGCTCCGGGCGCTCGCGGCGCAGGCGCAGC
>CAZZZE010000323.1:0-3668 GCA_964658365.1 uncultured Jatrophihabitantaceae bacterium | reverse complement strand
ATCTCCGATGAGGAAGCGCTCGCCAAGATCGACCGGATCAAGTCTGATCTGACCGAGTTGGCGCGCAGCAGCCCGTCGGCGTCGGTGAAGCTGGACACCCTGGCTGCCGCTGCGGCCCTCGAGAAGTTCCGCGCAGACCTGGACCGGCTCAGTACTGAATCCCCGGACGTCGATGTCGACGTCAACACGGCGGGCGCTGAGACGCATCTTGCCGCGCTACGCGCCTCGATCAGTGGCCTCGGCGGAGCGAGCGTCAACGTCGACGTCATCACGGGTCCTGCCCTCGCTGGCATCAACGCCATCAAGACCGGGTTGCTCACGCTGTCGGCCGGCGCGGCGATCACGCCCATCGTGGCCGGCGCGACATCGCTGCTGGGGCCGCTCACGGCCGCGATCGGTGGCGGTGTCGGCGTGGGCGCCTCGTCGCTGCCGGGGCTGACCGCGGTCAAGAACGCTCTCACCGCGCAGTCGGCAGCGCAGAAGGCCACGACCACGTCGGCGACCCAGTCCGCGAGCGCCCAAGTGTCGGCGGCGAACCAGATCAAGAGCGCGGAACTGTCGCTGGCGGACACTCGACGTCGTGTTGCGAACGACCGGATCACCTCGGCGCAGTCGGTCAAGACCGCTGAGGGTCAGGTCACCCAGGCTGAGCAGCAGCTGCGATCTGCGGATCAAGCCAGTCTCGCGGCTCAGCAGGCGCTCACTGCCGCCCGTGAGGCGGCGACCCGATCGTTGCAGGATCAGGCGTTCGCGGCTCAGGACGCGGCCCTCGGGGTTCAGCAGGATCAACTGGCCCTGATCGAGGCGCAGCAGAATCAGGCTGCGGTCAACGCGAGCATGACGTCGACCGCGTTGCAGCAGCAGGAAGCTGCCCTGGCGGTCGCCCAAGCGCAGCAGGCGCTGACGGAGCAGCAGGTCACCGCGACCCGCGCCACCGAGGACAACACGAAGGCGCAGAAGGCCGGCGTCGCCGGGTCGCCGCAGGTCGTGGCGGCGCAGAAGCAGATCACCACTGCTCACCAGTCGCAGGTGCAGGCTCAGAAGGCCGTCACCCAAGCCCAGCAGCAGTTGGCGAACGCCCGCCGTGCTGCCGCTTTGCAGGAGAAGCAGGACGCCTCCGACCTGGTCCGCGCCCAGTTGGCGGTCGCCCAGGCGCAGGCCAGCGCGAACAGCTCGCTCGGATCAGGTACCGCAGCCGCGAACACTTACGGGGCCGCTCTGGCTAGCCTGACGCCGCAGGAAGCGGCGCTGCTGTCGGCCACGCAGCGATTCAAGACGGCGTTCACGGATTTCGGTCACGCGCTTGAGCCGGCCACGTTGCCGCTGTTCACCAACGGCCTGGGGATCCTCGCCGGGTTGCTGCCGCGGCTCGAGCCGCTCATTCACGCCACCGCAGGCGCGCTCGGCGAGATTGAGCAGTCTTTCGCCAAAGCGGTCAAGGGACCGGGCCTGTCCACGTTCCTGAACACTCTGACATCCCTGGTCGGGCCCGCGCTGCACGACCTCGCGGGGATCGGCGGCAACCTCGGGAAGACCTTCGCCAACGTGGTGTCGGCGTTCGCCCCGCTCAGCGGCACGGTCTTGGGCGGGTTGAAGCAGCTCACCGGCGAACTGGCGAAAGCCTCGAGCAGCCCGGCTGTCAAGCAGTTCGTTGCCTTGATGGTGAAGTTGGGGCCCAGCGTGGTGTCGGCGTTCACTGCCGTGGGCGGCGCGGTCGGTTCAATCGTCAAAGCCCTAGCGCCGCTCGCCGGGCCCGTCTTGTCGGTGATCACGACGCTGGCCAAGGCGCTGTCCGGGATCGTCACCCAGGTCGGCCCATCCATCGCTGCGCTGTTCAAGACTCTGGCGCCCGTGATTAACGCCGTGATCACCGACCTCGCCCCTGTGATCACGGGCGTGATCAAAACTCTGGCACCGGTACTCGGACCTCTCATTACCGCACTGGCGAAGGGTTTCATCGCATTGCTGCCGGCGGTACAACCGATCGCCACGCTGATCGGGGTCCTCGTGACGGCGCTGGCGCCGATTCTGCCGTTACTCGGACGGATGATCGGCGCCCTCCTGCCGCCGTTGGCCAGGCTATTCACTGCGGTGGCCGTCGCTCTCACGCCGGTCGTCGGTGCATTGGTCACGGCGCTCGCCCCGGTCATCCCGCAGATCGCCGCGGCATTTGGCCAGTTCGTCACCGCCTTGCAACCGATCTTCCCGATCCTCGGCCAAGTCCTCGTGGCGCTCGTTCCATTGATCCCGCCGCTGGCGCAGCTGGCCGTGCAAATCCTTCAGCTCGCCGTCAAGCTGCTGCCGATACTGATCCCGCTGTTCAAGCTGCTGCCGCCGATCATCTCGTTCCTCACCACGGTCATCAATTCCCAGGTCAAGGCCATCACCGACCTAGTGAAATGGATCGGCGACGCGATCACCTGGTTCAAGCACTTCGGGCAGCACGCCTCCGATGCCGCGCACGCCGTGTCCAGTGCGTGGAATTCTGCCTGGGGAGCGATCCGCGGGGCGTGGACCAGCGTCCGCGATTTCCTCACCGGCGAGTGGTCGAAGTTCACCCGAACCGCAGGTCGGCTGTGGGGAAACATCGCGGACGCGGTCACCGGAGCCTTCGGGTCCGTGCGCACGTTCTTCGCCAACATGTGGACCGACGTCGAGAACACCTTCGTGTCTGGCGTCAACTGGGTGATCAACCACGTGTTGCGGCCGATCGTCGGCATCCTCGACGCGGTGTTAGGCGTCTTCGGGATCAAGATCGCGAAGCCGAATCCCATCAGCACCGGTGGCGGGTCGAAGTCCTCCTCCGGCTCAAAGCCCGCGAACGGTGGGCAGCCGCACGGGGCGTTCGCGGCCGGTGGTGTTCTGCCGGGCTACACGCCGGGCACCGACGGGATCAGCCTGCCCCGGTACCAGTTCTCGGGCGGCGAGGGGATCCTCGTGCCCGAGGCGACCCGGGCGCTGGGCGGGGTCAGCGGTATCGCCGCGATCAACTCGATGTTCTCGGCGCGGGTGTCGCCGCCGAACCACTTCGCTGGCGGCGGGACCATCCCGGGCGGGGCCGATATCGGCGGGCAGGTCGTCGGTAGTTTGGGCAGTTTCCTGGGGGGGTTGGGTCAGGACGCGGTCGGCACGATCACCAGCGCGGTGGCGAAGGTCAAGGACGCGATCCGCCGCGGTGCGGCTGATGCGGCGATCGCCGCGCTCAAGGTGGCCGAGGCGCCCATCAAGGCGCTGCTGGGCACGGCCGGGACACCGCTGGCTAATCAGCTCGCGAGCGGCGTGTTCAGCAAGCTGAACTCGTCGGTGTACGACTACATCCGCGGACACGTGAAAGCGCCGGCTGCCGCTGCCGGTGGTGGTGGCCGGATCCCGACGGGGCAGCACCTGGCGCTGATCATGCAGGCGCTCGGGGCGGCTGGTGTGCCGGCTACCGGCCCGAATGAGGCGTCGGTCAACACCATCGTCGACTACGAGTCGGGGTGGAACCCGAACGCGATCAACTTGACCGACTCCAACGCCCAGGCGGGTCACCCGTCGCAGGGGTTGATGCAGACGATTCCGGGCACGTTCGAGGCGTATCGGCTGAAGTCGTTGCCTGACGTGATCACTGATCCGTTGGCGAATCTCGTTGCCGGTATCCGGTATGCGGTGTCCCGGTACGGCTCGCT
>CAZZZE010000322.1:1165-3670 GCA_964658365.1 uncultured Jatrophihabitantaceae bacterium | reverse complement strand
ATGAAGCCCGGCTCGGTGCTCGTCGACATCTCGATCGACCAGGGCGGCTGCTTCGAGGACTCGCGGCCCACCACGCACGCCGAACCGACGTACCCGGTCCACGACTCGGTGTTCTACTGCGTCGCCAACATGCCCGGAGCCGTACCCCATACCTCGACGTACGCACTGACCAACGTCACGCTGCCCTACGCCGTCGAGCTCGCCGACCGCGGCTGGCGCGACGCGCTGCGCCGTGACGCCGCGCTGGCCGGCGGCCTGAACACCCATGAGGGTCAGCTCACCAACGGCCCCGTCGGTGAGGCTCACGGCTACGACGTGGTGTCGGTGACCGACGTTCTGAACTGAACCGACATGAGTAGCTATCGCGACGTCTCGCTCTGGTTCGACCAGCTCGACGAACCGCTCGTCCCACGTGCGCCGCTGGCGGGTGACCTCGACGTCGACGTCGCGATCGTCGGAGCGGGCTTCACCGGGCTCTGGACGGCGTACTACCTGCAACAGCTCGACCCCGACCTGCGCATCGTGATTCTCGAGAAGGAGATCGCCGGGTTCGGCGCGTCCGGGCGCAACGGCGGTTGGTGCTCGGCGCTCTACCCGGTGCCGATCGAGAACCTCGTGCGCGAGGCGGGCCGCGACGCGGCGCTGGCGCAGTACGCGGCCATGCGCGCAGCGGTCACCGAGGTGGAGCGGGTGGCCGCGGACGAGGGCATCGCCGCCGACGTCGCGCGGGGTGGGACCGTCGTGCTGGCCCGCTCGGCGCCGCAGCTCGAGCGGGCCCAGGCCGAGCACGCCGAGGCCCGCGAGTTCGGGTTGGACATCGACCTGCTCGACGCCGACCAGGCCCGCAAGCGGCTGAACGCGACGTCCGTACTCGGAGGTACGTACACCCCGCACTGCGCGGCGATCCAGCCCGCGAAGTACGTGCGCGCCCTTGCCGCCGCAGTCGAGCAGCGTGGTGCCCGCATCGCCGAGCTGACCCCCGTCACCCGGCTCGAGCCGCACGTCGTCCGCACCGCGCACGGCACCGTCCGGGCCGGCACGGTCGTGCGCGCCACCGAGGGCTACACCTCGCAGCTGCCGGGCCAGCGCCGCACGGTGGCGCCGGTGTACTCGCTCGTCATCGCGACCGAGCCGCTGCCCGACCTGGTCTGGGACGGGATCGGCCTCGCCGAGCGGGAGACGTTCAGCGACTACCGGCACCTGATCGTCTACGGGCAGCGCAGCGCCGACGGTCGGCTCGTCTTCGGCGGACGGGGCGCGCCCTATCACCTGGGCTCTCGCATCCGTCCCGCCTACGACCGGGTGCCGCGGGTCTTCGACGCCCTCGAGCAATCGCTGCACGAACTGTTCCCGGCCACCCGCGCGGCGCGCATCACGCACCGCTGGGGCGGCCCGCTGGGTATCGCGCGGGACTGGCACGCCTCCGTCGGTCTCGACCGGTCCACCGGGCTGGCCTGGGCCGGCGGGTACGTCGGCGACGGCGTCTCGACCACCAACCTGGCCGGCCGGACCCTGGCTGACCTGATCACCGGCCGGGCGTCCGAGCTGACCCGGCTGCCCTGGGTCGGACACCGATCCCGCAGCTGGGAACCCGAGCCGCTGCGCTGGGTGGGCGCCAACCTGGGGCTGTCGGCCATGACCTGGGCCGACAGCGCCGAGCACAGCAGCGGTCGACCGTCGCGCATCGCCGCGACCGTCAACCAGCTGATCGGCCGCTAGTCCGCCTCAGCAGGCGCCAGCATCCGCCGGCGTCACGCTCGCTCGATGTGCGCCCGGACGTGGCTGCCGTCGGCATCAGCCCAGCCCTTGCCGACGGCGTAGTCGATCATGGCGTCGAAGCGCTGCGACCAGTCGGCGGACGCCGCGGCGCCCTGCCCGCGCAGCGCCGCCACCGACAGCCAGGCGTGGCCGTCCTGGAGGTAGCCCAGCCCGCCGGCCCGCAGCGCGGCGTCGACCTGCGCGTCGTCGCTACCGGTCACCGCGACGTGCAGCCGGGTGAGGTCGTCGATGTGCACGACCGTCGCGCCCGCCTCCGGACCGATCGAGACGATCACCGCTGCGGCCCGCGGCGCGGCGGCTCGCCGGTCCCGGTCACGACGGCACGTCGAACGGGTCGTGGGTGCCGAACCGGCGCTGGTGGTAGGTCAGCGGCGGCAGGTCGAGGTGGCCGGCCGCGACGATGGCGCCGAGCGCCAGCGTGTGGTCACCGCCGCGCACGAGACGCTCGACGTCGCAGGCCAGCCAGCCGACGCAGCCGCGCACCCTCGGCAGGCCCGCGTCGAGGTCCCACTCGATGCCGGCGAACTTGTCGGCACCCTTGCGGGCGAACGCCGTCGCGATCGCGCTCTGCCCGCTGCTGAGCACGTTGACCCCGAAGCGGCGGGTGCGCCGGATCAGCGCGAGCAGGTCGGACCCGCCGTCGAGCGAGACGCAGACCATGGGCGGGTCGAGCGACAGCGACGAGAACGCGCTGACGGTCGTGCCGTGCGGCCGGTCGCCGTCGAG
>CAZZZE010000322.1:0-1065 GCA_964658365.1 uncultured Jatrophihabitantaceae bacterium | reverse complement strand
AGCGCGATCAGGATGCCCATCGGCAGGATCGCCCGGTGGCCGGCGACGCCGGACAGCGGACCGGCCACCGCACCGAGCAGGAACTGCAGCGCGCCGAGCTGCGCCGATGCCGACCCCGCGATGGCGCCGTGCGGCGACAGCGCCAGGGCGGTCGCGTTCGGCTGCACGAGACCGATCGGCGCGACGATGAAGAACATCGGCACGAGCAGCACGAGCAGCGGCGGATGGCCGGTGGCCACCACGACCAGCAGGGCGACGCCGGCCAGCGCCTGGACGCTGCTGCCCAGTCGCAGCAGGGTCGGCGAACCCAGGCGGTGCACCACGCGGGCGCCGGATTGGCCGGCGGCCATGATGCCGAGCGAGTTCACGGCGAACACCAGGCTGAACACCTGCGCGCTGCGGCCGTAGGCGTCCTCGATCACGAACGGCGACGCCGAGATGTAGGTGAACAGCGCCCCGCTCGCGAACCCACCGGCCAGGGCGTAACAGACGAACGAGCGGTCGCGCACGAGCACGCCGAACGCCTGCCGGGTGGCCAGCAGGCTGCCGTGCCGCTGCTCGGGCAGGCAGGTCTCGTCGAGGGTCAGCGTGCCGAGCAGGATCACCAGCCCGACCCCGGCGAGCACGACGAACACTCCGCGCCAGTCGGTCACCCGCAGCAGCTGGCCGCCGAGCAGCGGCGCGGCCACCGGCGCGACGCTGCTGACCAGCATCAGCAGCGAGAACACCCGCGCCGCCCCCGGCCCGCCGCCCCAGCGGTCGCGCACCATCGCCCGGCTGATCACCAGCCCGGCGGCGCCGGCCCCGCCCTGCAGCAGGCGCAGCACGATCAACGTCTCGACGTTCGGTGCCACCGCGCACAGCAGCGACAGCACGACGTACGCGCCCACCCCGACGAGCAGGGGACGCTTGCGGCCCAGCGCGTCGCTCAGCGGGCCGGCGATCAGCTGGCCGAGCGCGAGGCCGGCGATGCACGCCGACATCGTCAGCTGCGTCGCCGTGGCCGAGGCGCCGAGCTCGTCGGCGATCCCGGGTAATGCCGGGAGGTACATGTCCAGCGACAGC
>CAZZZE010000321.1:0-3670 GCA_964658365.1 uncultured Jatrophihabitantaceae bacterium | reverse complement strand
GAGTGGATGTTCGGGTCGTTCATCCAGTCCCACTGGCCGTGCATGACGTTGTGGCCGATCTCCATGTTCTCGAGGATCTTGGCCACCGACAGCCCGGTGGTGCCGAGCACCCAGGCCGGCTTGAACCGCGAGAACAGCAGCACCGCGCGCGACAGGGTGATGAGGCGGCGCTCGAGCGTGATCATGTTGCGGATGTAGCGCGCGTCGGCGTCGCCGAGGCTGTTGAAGATCTCGTCGTGCAGGGTGTCGAACTCCTTGCCGAGCTCCTCGATCTGCTCGGGCGACAGGCGGTACAGCGGGTTCTCGGGGTTGTACGGCAGCGCGAACTTCGCAGGCATACGGAACCTTTCGGTGGGGCGGACAGGTCAGAGGTCGATCTCGATCTCGCCCTCGGGGGCGTTGATGCAGGTGCGGACCATCTGACCGTTGGCTTCGGTGATGGACCCGGTGCGCAGGTCGCGGACGGCGCCGTCGCGCAACCGGCCCACGCAGGTGTGGCAGATGCCCATCCGGCAGCCGAAGGGCAGCTTCGCGCCGGCCTGCTCGCCGCCGACGAGGATGGACACCCCGCCCTCGCACTCGGCGTCGAGGTCGGTGACGCGGAAGCGGACCTTCCCGCCGTCGCCCGATCCGCCGCCGACGCCGATGACCGGCTGGAAGCGCTCGAGGTGCAGGTGCTCGGCGCGGCCCTCGTCGGCGAAGCGCTGCTCGATCGCGTCGATGAGCTCGCGCGGGCCGGACAGGAACGTCTCGCGCTCGCGCCAGTCCGGGCACAGCTCGTCGAGGTCGTCGGGGGTCAGGCGCGGACGCTCGCTGGTGTAGAGCTCGACCAGCCGGTAGCCGCTCTGCCGTTCGGCCAACGCCCGCAGCGGCGTGCCGAGGATGACGTCGTCCTTCGTCCTCGCGCTGTGCAGGTGGATCGCGTCGTCGAGGGCGTCCTTGCGTTCCAGCTCGCGCAGCATCGCGTGGATCGGGGTGACGCCGCTGCCGGCGGAGATGAACAGCGTGCGCCGCGGAAGGGGTTCGGGCAGGACGAACTCGCCCTCGACCTCGCCGAGGTAGACACGCTGGCCGGGCTCGACCTTGCTGTTGAAGACCGGCGACATGCGCCCGCCCTCGGTGTGCTTGACGGTGATGCTGACCAGGCCCGACGGATGCTCGGGATCGGAGGTGATCGAGTACGCGCGCCAGTGGCGGATGCCGTTGATCTCCATGCCGATGCGCAGGTACTGCCCCGCCTGGTGCGTCGGCCACTCGAAGTCGGGCTTGATGACGATCGTGACCGCGTTGCCGTGGTGGCGGATGGTGCGCACGACCGTACCGGTGGCCTCGCGCGTGGACCACGTCGGTCGCACCAGGGCGAAGTAGTCGTCGGGCAGCAGCGGCGTGGTCATCGCCCTGCCGATCCGCGACACCTGGCGGCGCAGCGCAGACACCTTCGGGGTGGCGCCCATCTCGACCACTGCAGCCTCCCTCGTCGCAACCTCGCGCACACCCACCGTCGCAGTTTGAGTGCACACGTGTCAACTGAAACTGGCAATCGGGTACCGGCGTGTTACCCGTAACGTAGGCGCATTAAGCTCTGCCAACCACCTCGACTGGATCTGGACGGATGGAGACCCCGTGCCGCCACAAACCAAGTTCGTCTATGACTTTGCCGAGGGCAACAGGGACATGAAGGACCTGCTCGGCGGCAAGGGCGCGAACCTCGCCGAGATGACCAATCTGAAGCTGCCGGTGCCACCCGGCTTCACCATCACCACCGAGGCCTGCCGGGCCTACCTCAAGAGCGGGCGCATCCCCGAGGGGCTCGACGACGAGGTCACCGAGCACCTCGAGGCGCTCGAGCGCGAGATGGGCAAGAAGCTCGGGCAGTCCGACGACCCGCTGCTGGTCTCGGTGCGCTCGGGTGCGAAGTTCTCCATGCCCGGCATGATGGACACCGTCCTGAACATCGGCCTGAACGACCAGTCCGTGCGCGGCCTCGCGGCGCAGGCCGGCAACGAGCGCTTCGCCTTCGACTCCTACCGCCGGCTCATCTCCATGTTCGGCAAGACCGTGCTCGGGATCGACGGCGAGCACTTCGAGGACGCGCTCGATGCGGCCAAGGATGCCAAGGGTGCGACCACCGACCTGGAGCTCGACGCCGACGACCTGCGCAAGCTGGTCGAGACGTTCAAGGACGTGGTCGTCGAGCAGGCGGGCCGGCCCTTCCCGCAGGACCCGCGCGAGCAGATGGACCTTGCCGTGCGCGCCGTCTTCGACTCCTGGAACACCAAGCGGGCGGTCATCTACCGCCGCCAGGAACGCATCCCCGGCGACCTGGGCACGGCCGTCAGCGTCTGCTCGATGGTGTTCGGCAACCTCGACATGGAGTCCGGCACCGGCGTCGCGTTCACCCGCGACCCGGCCAGCGGGGCGCAGGGCGTGTACGGCGACTACCTGCAGAACGCGCAGGGCGAGGACGTCGTGGCCGGTATCCGCAACACCGTGCCGCTGGCCGACATGGAGGGCATCGACAAGAGCTCCTACGACGAGCTCATGGGCATCATGCAGACGCTCGAGGAGCACTACCGAGACCTGTGCGACATCGAGTTCACCGTCGAGCGCGGCAAGCTCTGGATGCTGCAGACCCGCGTCGGCAAGCGCACCGCGGCGGCCGCGTTCCGCATCGCGGTGCAGTTGGTCGACCAGGGCCTGATCGACATGGACGAGGCCATCGCCCGCGTCTCCGGCGCGCAGCTGGCTCAGCTGATGTTCCCCCGCTTCGACTCGGGCTCCGAGGACAAGCCGATCGCGCGGGGCATGAACGCCTCGCCCGGTGCGGCGGTCGGCAAGGTCGTCTTCGACTCTTACACCGCCGTGAAGTGGGCCCGCTCGGGTGAGTCGGTGATCCTCGTGCGCCGCGAGACCAACCCCGACGACCTCGACGGGATGATCGCCGCCGCGGGCATCCTGACCTCGCGCGGCGGCAAGACGTCGCATGCGGCGGTCGTGGCGCGTGGCATGGGCAAGACCTGCGTGTGCGGCGCCGAGGCGCTCAAGGTCGACACCAAGCAGCGCGTCGTCACCGCGCCCGGCGGCCGAACGATCCGCGAGGGCGACATCATCTCCATCGACGGCACCAGCGGTGACGTCTACCTGGGCGAGGTGCCGGTCGTCGACTCGCCGGTGGTGCGGTACTTCGAGGAGGGCATCGGCGCGCTCGGCGACGAGGCCGATGATCTGGTGCACGCCGTCGACCGGATCATGACCCATGCCGACGGGGTGCGCCGGATGGCGGTGCGCGCCAACGCCGACAACCCCGAGGACGCCGCCCGCGCCCGCCGCTTCGGTGCGCAGGGCATCGGGCTGTGCCGCACCGAGCACATGTTCCTCGGTGAACGGCGGCACCTGGTCGAGCGGCTGATCCTGGCCGACACCGACGACGAGCGCGACGAGGAGCTCGCGCACCTGCTGCCGATGCAGCGCGAGGACTTCGTCGGCATCCTCGAGGCGATGGACGGCCTGCCCGTCACCATCCGCCTGCTCGACCCGCCGCTGCACGAGTTCCTGCCCAACATCACCGAGCTCTCGGTGCGCGTGGCGGTGGCCGAGGCCCGCGGCGAGGAGCGCGAGAACGACCTGCGCATGCTGCAGGCCGTCCACCGCCTGCACGAGCAGAACCCGA
>CAZZZE010000320.1:0-3676 GCA_964658365.1 uncultured Jatrophihabitantaceae bacterium | reverse complement strand
CCGAACGGTGCTGCAGGCTCCGGTGGTCCGCACGCGCCGCTGCGGCGGCCAGGCTCGTCGCGTCGCGCGGCAGTGCACGGGTGGCCGAGGCCACCGCGACAGGCAGCGCCTCGCGGTCGCTGGCGGTCTGCACGACCGCGGTGACCCGCTCGGTCCAGCTGACGTCGAGCACCCGGTCGGTGCGCACGTCGAGCCAGACGGTCAGGGTGGTGGCGTCGCGGTAGGTGGTGGGGATGGTGCCGTCCGGCGCGCGGGTGGCCGACAGCGGCAACCGGCCCCCGTTCAGGGCGGCCACCCGGTCGGGCGACAGCGTCGACGGCCGGCCGACGGCGCCGCTGCCGCGTACCTCGACCGTGAAGCGCTCGGCGGTCACTCCCCCGTGCCGGGCGGTGCCCTGGGAGGTGAGCCGGAAGGTCTGCGTGGCGCCGGTCGTGCCCGCTACCGGCTGCTGCGCCTGCGTACGCACGTCGGCGGCCTGCGTCGAGCGCGACACGACGCGGGCAGACAGCTCGCCTGCGCTGGTGACCGGCCGGTTGTCGGGCCGGTCGGGTGTGACAACGGCCAGCACGACCGCGAGGACGGCCGCAGCCAGGCCCGTCACCGCACCGATCTTGGCCGCGAGTCGCGCCGGGGCGGGGCGGCCGGGCGGCCAGACGACGTAGAGGCCGACCGGGATCAGGTAGACGAGCCAGCCGATCAGCTCGGCGACGACCGGATGGGCCTGGATACCGAGCATGCCGGTGAGCAGCGAGGCCTGCACGCTGCCAGGCCGCACCAGCCAGCTGAGGTCGACGGTGCTGCCCTGGCCGGCGGCGAGCCAGCCCGCCTCATGGGCGGTGTGCAGCGCGTTGACGACGATGCCGGCGGCGACCAGGACGAGCACGAACCCGGTGGCCCGGAAGAACTTCGAGAGGTTGATGCGCACGCCACCGCGGTAGATGCCGTAGCCGAGGGCGACGGCAGCGGCGAGGCCGAGCAGCACTCCCAGGCCGGCGCTGCGCGGGTTGCTCGCCTCGTTGAATGCCGCCAGCAGGAAGACCACGGTCTCGAGACCCTCGCGGATGACGGCCAGGAAGGCCATCAGCACCATGGCGCGGCCGGCGTTCGAGCGCCCGTCCATGGCCTCGGCGGCGAGCCCTTCGAGCTGGCCCTTGAGGTTGCGAGAGTTGCGCCGCATCCAGATGACCATGTAGCTGACCATGCCGACGGCCAACGCGCCGATGACGGTCTCGAGCCCCTCCTGCTGCTTCTGCGGCAGGTTCCGGGAGTAGAGGTTCAGCGCGATGCCGGCGATCAGGCACAGGGCGAGCGCGACCCCGACGCCGCCCATGACCCAGCGCAGCAGGTCCGTGCGGCCCTGCTTGCGCAGGAAGGCGGCGATGATGCCGACGATCAGCGCGGCCTCGAGACCCTCACGCAACCCGATGACGAAGGTGGGGAGCAACGCGCTCTTCCTCTCTGCTCCGGACGTAGGGTCGACATCGAGTCGTCCGCCAGGCGCTAAGGGTAGGCACGCCTTATCTAGCGACTGTAACCGACGAACGGCTCCGTCGCGCCCCTGGTCGTCCGCGCTGCGGCCGCTAGCGTGACGGCGTGCAGATCGACCTCAACGCCGACGTCGGCGAGGGCTTCGGGGTGTGGCGCCTCGGCGACGACGAGGCCCTGCTCGACGTCGTCACGAGCGCCAACGTGGCGTGCGGCTTCCACGCCGGCGATCCGCTCACGATGCGCCGGGTGTGCGCCGGAGCAGCGGCACGTGGGGTGACGATCGGCGCCCAGGTCGGCTACCGCGACCTCGCCGGGTTCGGCCGCCGCCGCATCGACATCGCGCCCGACGAGCTCGCCGCCGACGTCCTGTACCAGCTCGGCGCGCTCGAGGCCTGCGCCGTCGCAGCCAACACCCGGGTGCGCTACGTCAAGCCGCACGGCGCGCTGTACAACACCGCCGCCGACGACCCGGTGCAGGCCGGCGCGATCGTCGAGGCCGTCGCCGCGTTCGACGAGACGCTGCCGGTGCTCGGCCTGCCGGGTTCGGCGCTCGCCGACGCCGCCACCCGGCGCGGGTTGCCGTTCGTGGCCGAGGCGTTCGCCGACCGCGGTTACCTGGCCTCGGGGCGGCTCATCCCGCGCCGCACGGCCGGCGCGGTGATCACCGACCCCGGCGTCGTCGTGGCCCGGTCGGTCGCTTTCGCCGTCGAGCAGCGGGTCACGGCCGAGGACGGGGCGAACGTGGCCGTGCGGGCCCGCTCCCTGTGCCTGCACGGCGACACCCCGGGCGCGGTGGGGTTGGCGGTCGCGGTCCGCGACGCCCTCGTCGCGGCCGGCGTCGAGGTCACCCCGTTTCGGTCCTAGACGGCGAAGCGCACGGTGCTGCCCGGCCGCAGCTGCGCCGCGGCCGGCAAGGCCGACTCGCGCAGCACCGCGAGCACCGGGTAGCCGCCGGTGACCGGGTGGTCGGCCAGGAAGATCACCGGTTGGCCGTTCGGCGGCACCTGCACCGCACCCACGACCAGGCCCTCGCTGGGCAGTTCGGCCTCGACGGCCCAACCGATCGCGGGGCCCGACAACCGGACGCCGACGCGGTTCGAGCGGTCGGTGACCAGCCAACCGTGACCGGTCAGGACGTCGAGGGCGTCCGGCGCCAGCCACTCCTGCCGCGGCCCGGGCACCACGCGCAGCGTCGGCGCCCGGTCGAGCCGCGGGACCGGCGCGCAGTCGACCGACGCCGGGACGCCCGGCGTACCCACCGCGAGGATGTCGCCGCCGGCGAGCACCGGCGGCCCGAGCCCGCCGAGCAGGTCGGTACTGCGACTGCCGAGCGTCGCGGGCACCAGCAGGCCGCCGCCCACCGCGAGGTAGCTGCGCAGGCCGACGATCGCGGCGCCGAGCTCGACGCGCTCGCCGGGACGTACCGCGACCGGCGTGTACAGCGGCGCCGGGCGACCGCCGACCCGCAGCGGCGCCGGCGCGCCCGTGAGGGCGACGACGGTGGCCCGCTGACCGGAGTAGTGCAGCGTCGGCCCCGACACCGTCGTCTCGAGCAGCGCCGCACCGGGGTCGTTGCCGACGAGGCGGTTGGCGAGCGTCGCGGCGGCGACGTCGAGGTAGCCCGACGGCGAGACGCCCTCGTGCGCGTGCCCCGGCCGGCCCGCGTCCTGCACCGTGGTGAGCGGGCCGGCCGCCAGCACGTCGAAGCGGTTCACGACGCGGCGAAGCGCACGCGGGTTCCCGCGACGAGCAGGGCGGGCGGGTCGCGCTCGATGTCGAAGAGCACGGCGTCGGTGCTGCCGACCAGGTTCCAGCCCCCCGGGCTCTCGCGGGGGTAGACCGCGGCGTAGCTGTCGGCCAGGGCGAGCGACCCGGCCGGGACGCGCACTCGCGGTTCGGGTCGGCGCGGCACCCGCAGCCGCTCGGGCAGGCCGGCGAGGTAGGCGAAGCCGGGGGCGAACCCGCAGAACTCGACGACGAGGTCGGCGCCGACGATCAGCCGCACCACCCCGTCGACGTCGAGGCCGGCCCGTTCGGCCACGGCGTCGAGGTCGGGACCGTCGAAGCGGACGGCGATGCGTACCCGCTCGCCGCGTGTTGCGGCGGTTTCGTCCAGGTCGGCGGGCAGGTCGGCCAGCAGGTCAGCCAGGCCGGCGCGCGCGGCGGGGCTCGGCACGGTGACCAGGAC
>CAZZZE010000319.1:2118-3681 GCA_964658365.1 uncultured Jatrophihabitantaceae bacterium | reverse complement strand
CGCTGGATCGACGTGTTCTGCGAGCCGGCCAGCGCGCACGCCTTCGACGCCGACGAGGCCCGCACGATCCTCACTGCCGGGGCGGCCGCCGGCCTCGGCCTGCGCGTGCACGCCAACCAGCTCGCGGCCGGGCCCGGCGTGCAGCTGGCCGTCGAGCTCGGCGCGGCCAGCGTCGATCACTGCACGTACCTGAGCGACGGGGACGTCGACGCGCTCGCCACCGGCGACACGGTGGCCACGCTGCTGCCCGGTGTGGAGTTCTCGACCCGCTCGCCCTACCCGGACGCCCGCCGGTTGCTCGACGCCGGCGTCACCGTCGCGCTGGCCACCGACTGCAACCCGGGCACCAGCTTCACCTCCTCCGTGCCGTTCGTCATCGCCCTCGCGGTCCGCGAGATGGGCATGACACCGGCCGAGGCCCTGTGGTCGGCCACGGCCGGCGCTGCGCGCAGCCTGCGACGCACCGACATCGGGTGCATCGCCGTCGGCGCCCGCCCCGACCTGACCATGCTGACCGCACCGAGTCACCTCCATCTGGCCTATCGGCCCGGGGTGCCACTGGCCCGGCCGATCGAGCTCGCCGAGCGGGGTTGAGCGCTTCGTGCGAGGCCCGCTCGAGGATGCGATGCTGACGCGGTGAATCCGCGTCGCGTATCCCTGGTGTACCGCATCGTCATGATCGTCGCGTCGCCGATCGTGCGGTGGTGGGGACGCCTCGAGGTGCACGGAGCCGACCTGCTGGACCGCCCGGGTCCGGCCGTGCTGTTCGCCAACCACGACAGCCACTGGGACCCGGTCGTAGCCGGTGTCGCTGCGCCGAACCGGCAGATCCGCGCGCTGGCGAAGGCGTCGCTGTGGGGCAACCCGGTCGTGGGATGGGTGCTCGATCACATGGGCCAGATCCCCATCGAGCGGGGCCGCGGCGATGCCGCCGCGCTCAGCCGCGCCATCGAGGAACTCGAGGCCGGCGCCTGCATCGGAGTGTTCCCGGAAGGCACGATTTCGCGCGGGCGCGAGATGCGGGCCCTGAGCGGGGCGGGCCGCCTGGCCCTGGCCGTTCCGGCGTCGCGGGTCGTCGGGCTGCGCATCGTCGGCTCGGTCGACATCGTGCGCTTCCCCAAGCGGCCGCGGATCCGGGTCGACTTCTTCGACCCGGCCGCCGGGCAGCCCCAGCAGGACGAGACCGCCAGCGCCCTGACCAAACGCATCATGGCCGAGGTGCGCAGCGGCGCTCCCTTCGCCCTCGCCGGCCGCAAGCCCGCGCCGCTCGACGCCACGTCCTGACCGGCGACTTGGGTATCCCTCGGTGATGACATCGACGGTCCGGCGGGGAGCTATCCGCCCGCGCAGGGGCACTGCCTGGCGCCGCCTCGCCATCACGCTCGTCGTCCTGCTCGTCGTCCTCATCGCGCTCGACCGTGGTGGCGACCTGGTGGCCGAGCGGCTCGCCGCCAGCCAGCTGCAGAGCTCGCAGCACCTGGACAAGCGGCCCGACGTCTCGATCGACGGAGTGCCCTTCCTGACCCAGTTCGCCCGGCGCGACTACGACCACATCGAAGTGGA
>CAZZZE010000319.1:0-2018 GCA_964658365.1 uncultured Jatrophihabitantaceae bacterium | reverse complement strand
GGGGTGCTGACCAAGCTGTTCGACCTCTCGGTGCCGCTGAACGGGCTGCCGTTCCAGATCACGGTGCGCTCGCTGGACGTCGACGCGAGCGGGGTGCACGCGGACTTCGTCGGCGCCGACCTGAGCTTCACCAAGAACGGCTGACCACCGCCACCGGCGGCCAGCGCGTCAGCGACTTTGGGATGACCGAGCTCGGAGGTTCCTCTCCAGCAGCCCGACCGGAAGGGTCACCAGCGCGGCCACGGTGAAGGAGATGAGGGAGGCGCTCATCCAGTCCGTCGGGGTGAAGTGCACCCAGCCCTGCACGTGCACCCACGCCCGCGACCACGGCCCCAGATACCCGGGGTTGACGAGCTGGTAGGCCACGAAGCCGATCAGCCAGGGCACGACCATCGCCAGCCGCGTCGGCGCCTGTTCGGTCAGGTCCCAGCAGCGGCGCGAGACGACGAACCAGTCGACGGCGAAGACACCGAGCAGCGGCACGAACAGCGAGCCGATGAGCAGCAGGAAGTCCTGGTAGTTGCCGATGTCGAGCACCAGCGCGAGCACCGTGCACAGCGTGCCGAGCACGAGGGCCACGGCGCGGCGATCCCACCGCGGTCGCATGTTCTGCACCGATACCGCCGCGGAGAACGTGTCGACGAAGGACTGATCGATCTCGCGGATCGCCAGCACCGCGAACGCGACCGTACCTAAGGGTATGGCCATGAACGCACTGAAGATCTGTCCGTCGTCACCTTTGGCCACCGTGACGAGCGCGACGAGACCGATGGCGTAGCAGGCGATCTGGCTGATCGAGTAACCGACGAACGAGCCCACCACGGTGTCGCGCGTCGACTTCGAGTGCCGGGTGTAGTCGGCGGCCACCGGCACCCACGACACGGCCACCCCGATCACCGAGTCGACCGCGATCCAGAAGCCGGTCCACGACCCGTGCCCCAGCCCGGGCAACGGGTTGCGCAGCAGTTGGACGGCCAGGTACGCCATGGCGACGATCACCGCGACGGTGACGTAGCGGCGCAGCAGGCGGATCCACCCGAGCGGGCGCAGCGCGAGTGCGGTCGTGACCACGCCGGCCAGCACGACGTACACCCAGCGGGGGACGTCGCCGGTGATCTGGTGCAGCGCGGTGCTGATCGTGACGATCTCGAAGGTCGTCCAGCCCAGCAGCTGCACCACGTTCAACACGGTGGGCAGCCACGACAGCCGGGCGCCGAACAAGCCGCGCAGCAGCACCATCGCCGGCGACCCGGTGACGGTGCCGGGCACGGCGGCCACGGCCACCGCCGCGGTGCCGAGCACCGTGCCGAGGACCAGCGCGACCAGCGCCGCTCCGAGCGAGATCGGCGTGTTGCCGACCGGATACAACACGTAGATCGCGCCGGTGAACCCCAGCAGGCTGACGCCCAGGTTGCCCCACATGCCGAGCTGGTCGATCAGCCGCAGCGACCGCACGGCCGGCTGGTCCAGTGTCAGCGGCGCCTCGTTGCCGGTCCGGTCCTCCAGCGCGGTCACAGGACGGCCATGCCTTCGGTGGGTGAGGATGCCTGCGCATGATGGCGTTTCGGGATGCGTCCGGCGCAGCGGGCGAGGCGACCGGCCCGCACCGCGAGCCGCATCGCCTCGGCCATGGCGTTCGGGTCCTGCGCGCGGGTGACCGCGGAGGCCAGCAGGACGGCGTCGCAGCCGAGCTCCATGGCCAGCGCGGCGTCGGACGCGGTGCCGATGCCGGCGTCGAGGATGACCGGCACGGTGGCCTCGCTGACGATCAGCTCGATGTTGTGCGGGTTACCGATGCCCAGCCCGGTGCCGATGGGCGAGCCCAGCGGCATCACCGCCGCGCAGCCGGCCTGCTGCAGGCGGCGGGCCAGGATCGGGTCGTCGCTGGTGTACGGGAAGACCTGGAAGCCTTGCGCCACCAACGATTCCGCGGCGTCGAGCAGCTCGATCGGGTCGGGCAGCAGGGTGCGCTCGTCGGCGACGACCTCGAGCTTCACCCAGTCGGTCTCGAGCGCCTC
>CAZZZE010000318.1:0-3684 GCA_964658365.1 uncultured Jatrophihabitantaceae bacterium | reverse complement strand
CCGGCGAAGAAGGTGCTCTTGGCGCTGGTGACGATGACGCCGGTGACGGAGTCCTTCTCCTTCTCCAGCCGGTCGACGACCTCGGACAGCGAGCTGCGGAAGTCGTCGGTCATGGTGTTGGCGCGGGCGTTCGGGTCGTCGAGGGTCAGCGTGACGATGCCCTCGTCGTCGGCGTCCCAGCGGATCACGTTCGTGGTCATTGGTGTCCTTCTCAGATTCGCTCGACGATGGTGGCCACGCCCATGCCGCCGCCGACGCACAGCGTCGCCAGGCCGTAGCGCAGGTCGCGGGCCTCGAGCTCGTCGACGAGCGAGCCGAGGATCATGGCGCCGGTGGCGCCGAGAGGATGGCCGAGCGCGATCGCGCCGCCGTTGACGTTGATCTTCTCGTGCGGGATGGACAGGTCCTTCATGAACTTCAGGACCACGGCCGCGAAGGCCTCGTTCAGCTCCCACAGGTCGATGTCCGCAGGCGTCAGCCCGGCCTTGGCCAGCGCCTTCTGCGCCGACGGCGTGGGGCCGGTGAGCATGATCGTCGGCTCGGTGCCCGCCACGCCGACGGACACGATGCGCGCCCGCGGGGTGAGGTTGTTGTCGATGCCGGCCTGCTCGCTGCCGATGACGACGAGCCCGGCGCCGTCGACGATGCCGGACGAGTTGCCCGGGGTGTGCACGTGGTTGATCGACTCGACCCAGTGGTACTTCTGCAGCGCGACGGCGTCGAAGCCGCCCATCTCGCCGACGCCGGCGAAGGACGGCTTGAGCCCGCCCAGCGCCTCGACGGTCGTGCCCGGGCGCGGGAACTCGTCGACGTCGAGCACGACGTCGCCGTTGATGTCGAGCACCGGCACGATCGAGCGGTTGAAGTTGCCGTTGGCAATGGCCTTGCCGGCGCGGTCCTGCGACTCGGCGGCGTAGGTGTCGACGTCGGTTCGGCTGAAGCCCTCGATCGTGGCGATGAGGTCGGCGCTGACGCCCTGCGGCACGAAGCTCGTGTCGTAGGCGGTCTGCGGGTCCATGGCCCAGGGCCCGCCGTCGGAACCCATCGGCACGCGCGACATCGACTCGACGCCGCCGGCGATGATGAGGTCCTCCCAGCCGGAGCGGATCTTCTGCGCGGCGACGTTCACGGCCTCGAGGCCGGAGGCGCAGAAGCGGTTGAGCTGGAAGCCCGGGCCCGAGTTCTCGTAGCCGGCGGCCAGCGCGGCGGTGCGGGCGATGTCGGCGCCCTGCTCGCCGATGGGGGAGACGCAGCCCAGGATGACGTCCTCGACGCGCTGCGGGTCGAGACCCGGGTTGCGGGTCTTGATCTCATCGAGCAGTCCGACGACCAGGGAGACGGGCTTGGTCGCATGCAGCGAACCGGTGTCCTTGCCGCGGCCGCGCGGCGTGCGCAGCGCGTCGTAGACGAATGCTTCGGTCATGGTCCTACCGTCCTGTCCTCAAGGAATGTCACTCACGGAGTGTCGCTGCCAGTATCACTGGCACAGTCGTGGAGCGCCAGTTCTGGTGATGTGGTCTATCGTCGTCCCATGACCGGGGTCGAGGCAACCGCGGTGGCCGGTGAGTTCACTGGGAAGTTCACCGTGGACGAGCTGGCCGCCCGCACTGGGTTGACCGTGCGTACGGTGCGCTTCTACGCCAGCGAAGGCCTGCTGCCGCCGCCCGAGCGCCGCGGCCGGGTCGCCTACTACGACGCCCGGCACCGGATGCGTCTCGACCTCATCCGCACCCTGCAGGAGCACGGCTACACGCTGGCTGCCATCGAGCGCGTGCTGGCCCGCATTCCGCACGACGCCGCGCCGGCCGAGTACGTGGTGCACGGTGCGGTGCTGGCGCCATGGCTGCCCGATCAGACCGAGATCCTCGACCGGCACGGCCTCGACCGTCGGGTGGGGCGCCACCTCGACGACCACCTGCTCGCCTACCTCGTCGAGGTCGGCGCCATCCAACGCGTCCAGGACGCCGGCGGCGGCGACAGGTACCGCACGTCCTCGACGGTGCTGGGTCACGCCCTCGAACTGCTCGAGCTGCCGGTGACGCCGGAGTTCCTGACCGAGTCCGCGCAGATCATCGAGAGCGGCGCGACCGCGGTGGCCGAGGGACTCAACGAGCTGTTCGCCCGCACCGTCTGGGGCCCATACCAGCGCGGCGAGCTCGACCACGAGCAGGTCGTGACGCTGCTCGACCGCATCCGGCCACTGGCCATCCAGGGCCTCGTCGGCGCGTTCACCCGGGCTGCCGACCAGGCCGCGCGCCGCCGCCTCGAGGACCGGTAGCGGCTACGTGCGCTGGGTGCACAGCGGCAGCGAGCCGGTGCTGCCGTTGTTGTCCGGGACGCTGCAGATCGCGGGCAGCGCCTTCGCGATCGCGTCCGACAGCGGGGGCATGATCGTCGCGCCCTGGTACTTCGTCGGGATCGTGACCGAGACATAGGCGGCCCGGTCGACGGAGGTGAAGACGCTGCCGTCGTGGTCGACGGTCACGTCGAAGAACGGCCCGCTCGCGATCGTGCCGTTCTGGACGTACACCGTCGACGAGCCCGGGTGCAGGCTCTTGGGCCGGGCGGCACCGCACCGCAGGATCACCGCCGGGTTGCCCCACGCCACCACGAAGGGGGTGTCGGGTTTCGGGTGCACGACACGCTGGTCGAGCGTGCCGAGCTGCAGGGGCAGCTGCGCCAGGACCTTGGTGCAGGCCGCGGCCTGGCTGACGATGTTCGGCCCGGCCGTCGGCGTGAGCGCCGCCGTCGGCTGGGACGAGGACGACGACGAGGACGAGCCGCCGCCGGTCGCAGCGACGATCGCGACCGCTGCCACGACGAGGATCGGTAGCGTCACCGCGCTGGCGATGAGCGCGGCGCGACGGTACTCGCGGTCGATGGCGCGGTCCTCGTCAGAGGTGGACGACGGGGCAGGTCAGCGTGCGGGTGATGCCAGCGACGGCCTGCACGTTGGCGACCACGAGCTTGCCGAGCTCGTCGACGGACCCGGCCTCGGCCCGGACGATGACGTCGTAGGGGCCGGTCACGTCCTCGGCGGTCGTGACGCCGTCCAGGGCGGCGATCTCGGCGGCCACGGCGGCGGCCTTGCCGACCTCGGTCTGGATCAGGACGTATGCGCTCACCGACATCAACGAACTCCTTCAGGTGCGCCCGGCAGGCAGGCGGGGGCTGGTGCGGCGCGTCGTGCGACGGCGGCCGAGCCCGGACCGGTAGAACGTAGCGCAGGCCCGCCAGCGGTTCGCCCGGTACCGGCTGCGAGGCTTGCCGGGCCGGGCGGTCGCCCGGAACCGTTCCAGCCCGGAACCGCTCCCAGCAAGGAGTCCGTCATCACCACCATCTCCGACGTCGGCGAGTTCGGCGTGATCGCGCGCATCGTCGCCGGCCTCGGAGCCCAGCCGTCGGCGCTCATCGGTCCGGGCGACGATGCCGCAGTCGTCGCGAGCCCGGACGGCCGGGTCGTGGCGTCGGTCGACATGCTCGTCGAGAACCGGCACTTCCGCCGCGACTGGTCGACGGCCGAGGACGTCGGGCACAAGGCGGCGGCGCGGGCGTTCTCCGACATCGCGGCCATGGGCGCCGCGCCGTCGGCCCTGCTCGTCGCCTTCGGCGCGCCGGGCACGGTGGAGCTGTCCTGGGTCGACGGACTCGTCGCCGGGCTGCGGGCCGAGTGCGCCGCCGCCG
>CAZZZE010000317.1:0-3693 GCA_964658365.1 uncultured Jatrophihabitantaceae bacterium | reverse complement strand
TCGGCGTCGCCGCGTTGACGTCCGCCTTCGGCGTGGTGCAGACGTGGGTCAGCACCAAGGTCGGCCAGCAGGTCATGCACCGGCTGCGCACCGACGTGTTCGCGCATCTGCAGCGCCAGTCCGTCGCCTTCTTCACCCGCACCCGCACGGGCGAGGTGCAGTCGCGCATCACCAACGACATCGGCGGCATGCAGTCCGTCGTCACCGACACCGCCACGTCCATCGCCTCGAACCTGACGACCGTGGTGGCCACCGCGTTCGCGATGGCTGTGCTGTCCTGGAAGCTCTCGCTGATCTCGCTCGTCGTGATGCCGCCGGCGATCTACCTGACGCGCAAGGTCGCGCACCTGCGCCGCGAGATCACCACCGCCCGGCAGCGTGAGCTCGCCGACCTCAACGTCACCATCGAGGAGGGGCTGTCGATCGGCGGCGTCCTGCTCAACAAGACCATGGGCACCGGCCCGGCACTGGTCGAGCGGTTCACCGCGTCGTCGCTGCGCCTCGTCGACCTCGAGTTGCGCTCCAGCCTGGCCGGCCGCTGGCGGATGGCCACGATGAGCATCATCTTCGCGGCGATCCCGGCCGTGATCTACCTCAGCGCCGGCCTGCCCGCCACTCGCGGCGCCATGACCATCGGCACCATCGTCGCGTTCACGGCCCTGCAGACCACGTTGTTCCGCCCGCTCATGGGCCTGCTCAACAGTGGTGTCACCGTCAACAGCTCGCTCGCGCTGTTCGCGCGGATCTTCGAGTACCTCGACCTGCCCATCGACGTCGACGAGCCCGCGAATCCGGTTCAGGTCGACGTCGAGCGGGTGCAGGGTCACGTCCGTTTCGACGACGTCACGTTCGCCTACCCGGGCAGCGCGACGGCGGCGGTCGCCGGCGTCAACCTCGACGTCCCGGCCGGCCAGACGCTGGCGCTCGTCGGCGAGACCGGGTCGGGCAAGAGCACGCTGGCCGCGCTGGTCGCCCGGCTGTACGACACCACCGGCGGGCGCATCACCATCGACGGCATCGACGTGCGCGACTTCGCCCTGGGCGACCTCGCCAAGATCGTCGGCATCGTGTCGCAGGAGACCTACCTGATGCACGCGACCGTGCGCGAGAACCTGCGGCACGCGCGACCCGAAGCCACCGACACCGAGATCGAGGACGCCGCGCGCGCCGCGCAGATCCACACCCTGATCGCGTCGCTGCCCGACGGGTACGACACGATGGTCGGCTCGCGCGGGCACCGCTTCTCCGGCGGCGAGAAGCAGCGCATCGCCATCGCCCGCACGCTGCTGCGCAACCCGCGCATCCTCGTCCTGGACGAGGCCACCAGCGCGCTGGACACCGAGACCGAACGCGCCGTGCAGCAGGCCTTCGACGATCTGGCCGTCGGTCGCACGAGCATCACCATCGCGCACCGGCTGTCGACCGTCCGCAACGCCAACCAGATCGCGGTGCTCGACCACGGCCGCATCGTCGAGTCGGGCACGCACGAGTCGTTGCTGGCCGACGAGGGCCGCTACGCCGCGCTGGCGTCGTAGCGCTCAGTCTTCCGCGAGCCCGGCGAACGCCTTCTTCGTGTCGCTGTACCAGGTCATCGACTTCTTGGGGTGACGCCAGCGGCCCTTCATCGCGTCGCGCGCGGCCTGGTGGGTGGTGTCGCCGGCCGCCACCGCCTGGGTGAGATGGCGGTCCTGGGCCTTGATCACCTCGTCGGCCGTCTCGCCGCGGTGCGCGACGTCGCACGGTCCACCGAGCTGGCGGCAGGTCATGGTCTTCATGGTCGATCTCCTTCTCGTGGACGGTCGCTTCGGTGGTCTTGTTCGCGGCGGGTGACCCGGGCCAACACGGCCGGATCGGCCCGGAACGTGATGTGCTCGATAGCGCCGGCGGCCACGGTGAAGTCGAAGACCACCATCGCCTCGCCCCGGTGGAACCACGCGGCCCCGGGCCGCTCGCCGACGAACACGGCCAGGGCGGACTGCGCACTGCCGTCGAAGAAGCTCGCCACCTCCTGCCGGCCGTCGATCCGCGTGGGCGTTCCGGCGCGGATCGCCGCGTCGTCAGCGCTCACCGCCGCCTCCGGGGCCAGCAGGCGCAGCAGGCCGTCGACGTCACCGGAGCGGGCCGCAGCCATGAACGCATCGACGATCTCCCAGTCGGCGCTCCCACCGTCGGGCACGGGGCGGCGCACCTTCGCGCGCGCCCGGGAGGCGAGCTTGCGGGCTGCTGCCGGCGTGGTGCCGACGATGGTCGCGATCGTGGCGAACTCAAAGCCGAAACTGTCGTGCAGCACGAATGCCACCCGCTCCTGCGGCGAGAGGCGGTCGAGCACCGCCTGCAGGGCGACGCCGACGGTGTCGGCCAGCACGATCTGCTCGGCGACGTCGGACACCGTGTCGGGCGGTTCGAGGTCGGCGGTCGGCACCGGCGTGCGCGACCGCAACCGGTCCAGGCACAGGCGCGTGGTGACGGTCGTCAGCCAGGCCGGCAGGTTGTCCGGGTCCGCGCGCTGCTGGTGCAGCCGTAACCAGGCACGTTGGACGACGTCCTCTGCCTCCACATGATCGTTCAGCACCCGGGCCGCGATGGTGATCAACCGCGGCCGGTGCGCCTGGAAGCCCGCTGCTCGATCCACGCTGTCACCTTCCGTCGGGGGCCCGTCCCTACCTTGACGGATGCGACGGGCTCGGTGTGACCGCGCGACCGTCGGGGAGATACTCGCAGCGTGGATCTGGGACTGAGCGGCAAGCGGGCGATCGTCACCGGCGCGAGCCGGGGATAGGGCTGGCGATCGCGTGTGCGCTCGCCGCCGAAGGCGTGCAGGTCGCCATGGTGACCCGCGGAGCCGACGGCGCGCGCGGCGCCATCCACTACTGACGGGGCTTCCGTGCTCGTGGCTCGGCGCTAGCCTCGGTACATGACGGCCGCCCGCCCCCGGACCGCGATCCTGACCGTCGACGACGACCCGGCGGTGTCGCGCTCGATCGCCCGCGACCTGCGGCGCCGCTACGCCGACCGGCACCGCATCGTGCGGGCCGAGTCCGGGGCGCAGGCTCTCGACGCCCTGCGGGAGCTGAAGCTGCGCGGCGACGTCGTGGCGCTGCTGCTCGCCGATCACCGCATGCCGCAGATGACCGGCCTGGAGTTCCTCGAGCAGGCCATGGACCTCTACCCGACGGCGCGCCGCGTGCTGCTCACCGCCTACGCCGACACCGGCGCGGCCATCGAGGCCATCAACGTCGTCGACCTGGACTACTACCTGCTCAAGCCCTGGGACCCGCCCGAGGAGAAGCTCTACCCGGTCATCGACGCCCAACTCGAGGCGTGGACGGCCTCAGATCACCGCGTCGTGCCCGAGGTGAAAGTCGTCGGGCACCGCTGGTCGGCGGCGTCGTCGGACATCCGCGAGTTCCTGGCCCGCAACCAGGTGCCCTACCGCTGGTACCTCGCCGACTCGCCGGAGGGCGGCAGGCTGCTCAACGCCGCGGAGGCCGACCCGCGCACGCTGCCCGTCGTCATCACCCCCGAGGGCATCACGCTCGTCGCGCCGAGCAACGCCGACCTCGCGGGCCACGTCGGGCTGACCACCGCGCCGGCCGAGCAGTTCTACGACCTGGTCGTCATCGGCGGCGGCCCGGCCGGGCTCGGGTCGGCGGTGTACGGCGCGTCCGAGGGCCTGCGCACGGTGCTCGTCGA
>CAZZZE010000316.1:0-3710 GCA_964658365.1 uncultured Jatrophihabitantaceae bacterium | reverse complement strand
CGGCTCGATCCGCATCCCGGCGAGCGCCTGTGGCCTCGTCGGGCTGAAGCCCACCCGGGGACGGGTGTCGCGAGGCCCGCTGGACGTCGACGCCACGAGGCTGTCGGTGCTGGGACCGCTGGCCCGCACGGTCCGCGACGCCGCAGCCTTCCTCGACGCCGTCGCCGGACCGCAGCCAGGCGACCCCGACCTGTTGCCGCCGGCCGCGGGCACGTTCCTCGAGGCCTGTGAGCGCGAACCGGGCCGGCTGCGGATCGGCCGGCTGAGCGACTCGCCGATGGATTTCGAGCTCGAGCCCGACGTCCGCGCCGCGTGGGAGCAGGCCTGCGTCCTGCTGGCCGGGCTGGGCCACGACCTCGAGGACACCGCGCCGCCGATCCCACCCGAGGCGGTGCCGCTGTTCGAGACGGCGTGGGCGGTGTCGGCGGCCTCGGCGCCGGTACCGCCCGACCGCGAGCACCTGCTACGCCCGCTCACCAGACACCTTCGAGCGCGGGGCGCGGCGGCGAGCGGGCCGCAGTTCGCGCACGCGCTCGGCATGCTGAACCAGTACGCCCGGCAGGGCCGAGCCGCGTCGGCGCACCTCGACGTCGTCGTCGCGCCGACCCTGGCCATGACGCCGCGGCCGGTCGGCTGGTTCACCGACGGCGTCGACCCGGCCGAGGACTTCGAGCGGCAGAAGCGGTTCACCCCGTTCACGGCGATGTACAACACGACCGGTCAGCCGGCGATCTCGCTGCCGCTCTACGAGTCGGCTGCCGGCCTGCCCATCGGCATCATGTTCGTCGGCCGGCTGGGTGCGGAGGAGCTGTTGCTGTCGCTGGCCGCCCAGCTCGAGGTGGCGCTGCCGTGGCACGCCCGCCGGCCGCCGATCTGGTCGGCCTGACCCCGGTGCCCGGGCGCCGGTTCGCTACATTGATCCGGTGACTGTCGTCCAGACGCTGCTGGTGTTCGTGGGCATCCCCGCCGCCATCGTCGCGTTCCTCTTCCTGGCCGTGTACGGCAAGTCGCTGGCCCGCCAGCCCAACCGCTACCGGCCGGGCAAGGCGTGGGACTACGAGCCGGCCTGGTACGTCCCGCACCCCGAGATCCCGTCCGGCTCGGCGCCGGTCACCTCGACGACGGCGACCGGAGGTGCCAGCGGTGAGTGGTGAGGTCGCGAAGGTCAAGCAGGCGGAACTGCAGCACGGCCCTAAGGGCAACATCGGCGGCGACGGCGCGTTCACCACCCGCCAGCTCGCCCGCCTGGACGAGGCGATCACGCTGTCCAGCCGCGAGACCGGGCTGACGTTCTCCGTCTACGTCGGCGAGCTGAAGGCCCCGGCGCGGGCGCACGCCGAGGCCCTGTTCGAGCGCCTCACCGACGACGCGGTGCTCGTCGCCGTGTCGCCGGGCCAGCGCTGCCTGCACATCGTCACCGGCCCCGAGTCGGCCAAGCGCCTGCCGAACCGCTCCTGCGCGCTGGCCGCGCTGGCCATGCGCGGCGCGTTCGGCAACGGCGACCTCACCAACGGCATCGTCGTCGGCCTGCGGATGCTGGCCGACGCCGCCGGATCGCGCTAGGTCACCTACAAGGGCCCGGTTCCTCGACCACGCTGCGCCCGGACCCCGGCCGCGACTCCCAGTGCCACGTCTCGTGCGAGCGCAGCCTGCCGTCGGCGAGTTCCTCCAGACGGGCGGCGCAGCGGCCGCCGCTGGTTGTGCCGTCGGCGGACACGTGCACATACCGGAAGTGGAGCGCGTCGCCCGACCTCGTGCCGGCAAGGCGGCCCAACCGGATCGACCCGCCCGAGTACTCGGCCCAGATCAGGCCGTCCCGCTCGTGGTAGCTGAACCGGGTTGCGCCGTCGACCTCCCCGTCACCGGTGTTGCTGACACCGACCAGCGTGCGGCCGTCGAGCGACGCGATCACCCGGCGGCGGCGTCCGCGGCCCGCGCGATGAGCGCGCGCTGGACGTCCGCGCGGCCCTCCCGCACGAGCCGGCGCAGCGCGCTCGGCACGTCGTCGCGCGCGAGGAAGGCGTCAGCCGCGTCGACGGTGGCCTGGGTGATCGTGGACGTCCAGGTCGGGAACAGCCCGACGACGACGTTCTGCGCGAGCTCGCTGGTGCGCCGCTCCCAGACGTCGGCGATCACCGCGAAGTACCGCTCGACGTAGGGCGTCAGCAGCGCGCCCTGGGTCGGGTGGGCGAAGCCGCCGATGACTGCCTCCTGCATCGCGTTGGGCAGCGTGTCGTCGTCGACCGCGAGGTGCCAGGCACGCTCCTTGGCCTCGGCCGTGGGCTGCAGGGCCCGGGCGGTGGCGGCGTGCCGCTGACCGGCAGCGGACGGGTCGTGGACCAGCTCGGCCTCGATCTCGTCGGGTGTGACCGACCCGAGCGCCGAGAGCGTCATGATCATCGACCAGCGCAGTTCGTGGTCGACGGCCAGGCCCTCGAGCACCGTGCTGCCGTCGAGGAGCTCGCGCACGTACGCGATCTGCTCGGGCGTGCGGGCCGAGCCGAGCAGGGCGTGCGTCCAGGCCAGCTGGTGGTCCGAACCGGGCGCCGCCGCCTCGAGGGCCGAGCGGGACGCATCGCCCAGCGAGGCGTACCCCTGCGGCGCCCACTGCGGGTCGGCGTAGATCTCCAGTGCGCGCAAGGCCTGCCGGGTCAGCGACTGCATGACGCCGATGTCGGTCTCGTGCTGCGCGCCGGCGGCGACGAGCGCGACGTAGTCGCGGGTCGGCATCTCGCCGTCGCGGGTCATGTCCCAGGCGGCCGACCAGCACAGGGCGCGGGCCAGGGACGACTCCAACTTGGCGATGCCGCCGGTGCGCAGCGTGGCCAGGCTCGTGTCGTCCAGGCGCTGCTTGCAGTACGTCAGGTCGTCGTCGTTGACGAGCAGCAGGGCCGGACGGGGCAGGCCGACCAGCTCGGGCACGGCCGTGCGGGGCCCGGTGACGTCGAGCTCGATGCGTCGCGTGCGGACCAGCCGGCCGTCCTGTTCGGAGTACAGGCCGACGGCCAGGCGGTGCGGACGCAGCGTGTTGGTGGTGGCCACCTCGGTCGGCGCCGTCTGCACGATCTCGAACTCGGCGAAGGCACCGTCGGCGTCGAGGGTGAACTCGGCGCGCACCGTGTTCATGCCGGTGGTCTCGAGCCAGAGTTTCGACCACTCGCCGAGGTCGCGGCCGGAGGAGTTCTCGAGCGCGCCGAGCAGGTCGGCCAGCGTGGTGTTGCCGTAGGCGTGCTCGCGGAAGTAGTCGCGCAACCCGGCGAGGAACGCCTCGACCCCGACGTAGGCACCGAGCTGCTTGAGCACGCTGGCGCCCTTGGCGTAGGTGATGCCGTCGAAGTTGACCTCGGCGGTCTGGACGTCGGGGGCGTCGGTGGCGATCGGGTGCGTCGAGGGCAGCTGGTCCTGGCGGTAGGCCCACGACTTCTCGGCGTTGGCGAAGGTGGCCCAGGCCTCGGTGAAGCGGGTGGCGCTGGTCTGGCACAGCACCGAGGCGTACGTCGCGAACGACTCATTCAGCCACAGGTCGTCCCACCAGCGCATGGTCACCAGATCGCCGAACCACATGTGGGCCATCTCGTGCAGGATCGTCTCGCAGCGCCGCTCGTAGCGGGCGTCGGTGACCTTGCTGCGGAACACGTAGTCCTCGCGGAAGGTGACGCAGCCGGCGTTCTCCATCGCCCCGGCGTTGAACTCGGGGACGAAGAGCTGGT
>CAZZZE010000315.1:0-3721 GCA_964658365.1 uncultured Jatrophihabitantaceae bacterium | reverse complement strand
CCGGCCGCGCACCGAACCCCTGGCCGACGAGGTCGTCGCCGCCGTCGAGGCGGCCGTTTCAGCAGGGTCCTGACACATCCGCGAAATGCTCACCTCCTAGGTTGATTCGATGGGCGAACTGCGCACCCTCGGCGTCGAGGAGGAGCTGCACGTCGTCTCGCTCGAGTCGGGTCAGCTGGTCACCCGGGCCCCGCAGCTGCTGCGCGAGCTGCCGCCGGCCAGCTTCTCCGTCGAGCTGCAGCGCAGCACGGTCGAGACGAACACGCCGGTCTGCCGCACGCTGACCGAGCTGCGCGAATCGATGCGGGCCCTGCGCGATCAGGTGCACTCGCTGGCCGAGGCCAACGAGCTGGCCGTCATCGCCAGCGGCAGCGCCCCGCTGTCGAAGGCCGAGGACTTCGGGCTCACCACGCTCGGGCGTTACAGCCGCATGCAGCAGGACTACCGCTCGCTCGTCGACGAGCAGCTCATCTGCGGCCTGCAGGTGCACGTCGGCATCGACAACCGCGACGTCGCGGTGCGGGTCGCCCAGCGTGTCGAGCCCGGCCTGCCCGCGCTGCTCGCGATGTCGGCCAGCTCGCCCTACCTGCACGGCAACGACACCGGGTACTCGAGCTTTCGCAGCATGATCTGGCAGCGCTGGCCCACGGCCGGCTCGTTCGGCTACGTCGAGTCCGCCGCCGAGTACGACCAGCTCGTGTCCGACCTCATCGAGTCCGAGGTCATCACCGACGCCAAGATGGCCTACTTCGACGTCCGGCCCTCCGCCCACGTGCCCACCGTCGAGCTGCGGGTCTGCGACGCCACGCCGAACCTCGACGACGCGGTGCTGATCGCCGGGCTGTTCCGGGCGATGGTCGACGAGGCCATCGGGGCCGACGAGCGGGGGGACCCGCTGGTCGGGGCGACCGAACCGATGCGCCGGGCGGCCATGTGGCGGGCGGCCCGGCACGGCCTGCGCGGCGTGCTGCTGCAACCGGGGCTCGGGCCCACCCCGGCACCCGCCGCCGAGGTGCTGCGCGTCATCGTGGCGCGGTTGCGCCCCTACCTCGAGGACACCGGCGACTGGGACGACGTCGAGGACCTACTCACCGCCCTGCTCGCCCGCGGCGAGTCCAGCCACCGGCAGCGGGCCCGCTACGCCGAGCGCGGCAAGATCACCGACGTCGTGGCCCTGCTGGTCGCCGAGTCCAGCGGGCACGTGGTGCCGGTGGCCGAAACCCCGGCACTGACGGCCCAGTACCCGGAGTCGCCCGAGGACGAGGCGATCGCGGTGTCCGGCATCCCGTTCCCCGCCTACCGGCCGGTGCTCGGCGTCCTCGACGAGCTCGGCCCCGACGAGCTCGCGCGCCGCGGCGAGATCGCGCGCGCGAAGTCGGTCAAGACCCACTTCACCTTCGCCGTCGCCGGCGAGCAGCAGCCCTTCCCCGCCGACCTCGTGCCGCGCATCATCGCCTCGCACGAGTGGGCGGTGCTGGCGACCGGACTCACCCAGCGCGCCCGGGCGATCGAGATGTTCCTGCGCGACGTCTACGGCCCGGCTCGCATCGTCGCCGACGGCGTCATCGAGCGCGAGACGCTCACCGACTGCCCGGGCTGGCGGCCCGAGGCGCTCGACCTGCCCGACGACGTCATCCGGGCGCCGATCGTCGGCTTCGACCTCGTGCGCGACGCGGTCGGCGGCTGGCGGGTGCTCGAGGACAACGCGCGCGTGCCCTCGGGCGTCGGTTACGCGCTCGGCCTGCGCGACCTCATGCGCACCGCGCTGCCCGAACTCAGCGACGACTCGGTGCTCGACCCGTACTCCACGCTCGACCTCATCGGCCGCACGCTGCGCTCGTGCTCGGCGCGGCCGAACCCGACCGTCGCGCTGCTGTCCGACGGCGCCGACAACTCCGCCTGGTACGAGCACCGGGTCATCGCCGAGGGCGCGAAGCTGCTGCTCGTCCAGCCCGACGACGTCGCGGTCACCGACGCCGGGGTCTATGCCGGCGGCAAGCGCATCCACGTCGTCTACCTGCGCCTGGGCGTCGAGCTCGTCGACCTCGTCAGCGCGGCCGGCAAGCCCATCGGGCTGGACATCATGGCCGCCGCGCAGGCCGGGGCGGTGGTGCTGGCCAACGCGCCGGGCGCCGGGGTCGCCGACGACAAGGCGATGTACTGCCTGGTGCCCGATCTCATCGAGTACTACCTGCACGAGCGCCCCCTGCTGCAGCCGGTGCCCACCTACCGCTGCGCCATCGAGGCCGAGCGCGGGCCGGTGCTGTCGCGTCTCGAGCAGCTCGTCACGAAGCCGGTCGACGGCTACGGCGGCAGCGGCGTGCTCATCGGCCCGAGGGCCGGGGCCGACGAGATCGCCCGGCGCCGCACCGAGATCGAGGCCGACCCGGCGGGCTGGGTGGCGCAGGAGGTCGTCGCGCTCTCGACGCATCCGACGCTCGTCGACGGCGTGCTCGAGCCGCGGCACGTCGACCTGCGGGCGTTCGTCTACCTGACCGGCATCGAGCCGGGCTCGGCGCGGCTGGCCGACCTCGCGCTGACCCGGATGGGACCGCCCGGCAGCATGGTCGTCAACTCCTCGCGCGGCGGCGGGGCGAAGGACACCTGGATCGTCGTCGACCCCGACGACGCGGACCGAGGGTAGAGGGCGCGCAGTGTGCGGACTGGCCGGTGAGATCCGTTTCGACGGGCGCAGCGCGGATGTCGCGGCCCTCGAGCGGGCCTGCGAGTGCATGTCGCGCCGCGGGCCCGACGGCAGCGGCATCTGGTCGCGCGGGCCGATAGCCCTCGGCCACCGGCGCCTGGCCATCATCGACCTCTCTGCCGCGGGCGCGCAGCCGATGGTCGACCCCGAACTGGGCCTGACCGTCGTCTTCAACGGCTGCATCTACAACTACGAGCAGCTACGCGAGGAACTCGCCGCGGCCGGCTACCGGTTCTTCTCGCACTCCGACACCGAGGTCATCGCCAAGGCCTACCACCGGTGGGGCCAGGCCTGCGTCGAGAAGTTCAAGGGCATGTTCGTCTTCGCCGTCGTCGAACGGTCGGGACGCGTGGTGCTGGCGCGCGACCGGCTCGGTATCAAGCCGCTCTACCTCGACCAGACCCGTGAGCGGCTGCGCTTCGCCTCCAGCCTTCCGGCGCTGCTGGCCGCCGGCGGCGTCGACACGAGCATCGACCCGATCGCGCTGTCGTACTACATGAGCTTCCACTCGATCGTGCCGGCGCCGCGCACCATCCTCAACGGGGTCCGCAAGCTGCCGCCGGCCACCATCCGGATCATCGAGGCCGACGGCACCAGCAACGACACGCTCTACTGGGACCCGCCCTTCGCCCGCGATCCCGATCGGGCCGACTGGTCCGAGCGCGACTGGCAGGACGCGCTCGTCGACAGCCTGCGCACCGCGGTCCAGCGGCGCATGGTCGCCGACGTCCCGGTGGGCGTGCTGCTCTCGGGCGGCATCGACTCCAGCCTGGTCGTCGGCCTGCTGGCCGAGGCGGGCCAGACCGGCCTCAAGACCTTCAGCATCGGCTTCGACTCCGCGGGCGGCGAGGCCGGCGACGAGTTCGAGTTCAGCGACATCGTCGCCGAGCACTTCGGCACCGAACACCACCGCATCAAGATCGACAGCTCGAGGCTGCTGCCCGGCATCGACGGCGCGGTCGGGGCCATGAACGAGCCGATGGTCAGCCACGACTGCGTCGCGTTCTACCTGCTCAG
>CAZZZE010000314.1:0-3721 GCA_964658365.1 uncultured Jatrophihabitantaceae bacterium | reverse complement strand
GCCGCGCCGGGTGAGTGGACGCTGTCGGTCCTGCACCGCGACGGCAAGGTCCGCCGCGGCGTGCACGCCCTCGAGCCCGGCCTGGTCGAGGTCCCGCTCTCCCTCGCGTAAGCCGCCCGTCCGCTCGCATGAATACCCCCTTCAGCCGCGTCACACCGGCTGAAGGGGGTATTCATCGCTTAGGGTGCGGCAGGTGGAGACCGCCTACTTCGCGATGCTCGTGCTCGCCTTCCTGGCCGTCGCCGGCGGGTCGGCGTGGGTGCTGGTCCGGTTGATCGGCAGTTCCCGCTGAGCGACGTCCCGGTCGGCGACACCGACGACCTGCGCAGCGGCGCGCCGCTGCACGACGCGTTGCTCGCCCTGTTGCCGCTGGTCGGCACGTGGCGCGGTACGGGCACCGGCGCGGTGCCCGACGGCGCGCAGGAGTTCCGGTACGCGCAACAGATCGAGTTCACCCATGACGGGCGACCGTTCCTGGCCTACGTCGCCAGGTCGTGGTTGGTCGACGACGCCGGTGATCTGGTGCGGCTGGCGTGGCGGGAGAGTGGCTTCTGGCGCCCCGGGGCGGGCGCGGACGACGTCGAGGTGGTGCTCGCCTCGAACACCGGCCAGACCCTCGTGCTCACCGGCCTGGCCGGTGACCAGCGGTGGCAACTGAACTCGGTCTCGGTGCTCGGTACGCCCACGTCGGTCGACGTCGATGGTGAGCGCCGCTTCTACGCCGTCCGCGGCGACGAGCTGGTCTACGCGACCGAGCTGGCCCCCGGCGGCCGGCCGTTCGCCCCGCACCTCAACGCCCGCCTGACCCGCTGCTGACCGACTTGTTATCGGTACGCTGGGCCCTGGCACGCGCAGGCGAGAACAAGTCGGGCAACGGCTCGTCGGGGTCGAGCACGAGTCCGAGCTGCCGCGCGCTGCGGTCGAGCAGCACCCACACCCGCTCGGTGAGCTCGGCGGTCAGCACCGAGCGGGCCGGGTCACCGGTCTCGAGCCACCACGCGGCGGTCGCGTCGACCAGCCCCACCAGTCCGACGATGTTGCGCTCGGCGCCGCTCGTGTCCGCGCCCAGCGCCTCGAGGTAGCGGCGGATCAGCGTCGTCAGCTCGGCCGCGAACGCCGCCTTCGCGTCGACCGCGCTCGACCGCGGGCTGACCCGCACCGCGTACGCGTGTTGGGCAAGGAAGCGGTAGAGGTTCGGGTGCTGCTCGATCCAGCCCAGGTGCTCGTCGATCGAGGTACTGATGATGGCGCGCACCGAGCCGCGGCCGGCCAGGGCCGCCCGGATCCGCTCGGCGATCTGCGCACCGATGGCGGACGACACGGCGAGGTCGAGTGCCGGCTTGCCGTCGAAGTGCCGGTAGACGTGCGGGCGCGGGACGCCGGCCAGCTCGGCGATCTGCGCGGTGAGGACGTCCGGCCCGTAGGTCTCGATGGCCGATACCGCCGCGGCCACGATGACCCGGCGTCGCTCGCGCCGGTGCGCGTCCCACCGGGTGTCCCGCCCGTCCGACGCGTCATTGGCCACGGCGCGCAGCCTAGACGGCCCCTGACGGCGCTCCGGTTTTACTGTGACACCTTGTCAGGGACAGAAGTAGCTGGTACATCTAGTCGCACGCACTTCCGAGGAGCTCGCCATGACCACTGGTACCGCACCCGCCGACACCGCTCTCGACAGCGCCCGCCGGACCGCCACCCGGCTGCTCGGCTCCTCGTCGCGTCACTCCTACCGCCCCGAGCTCGACATCGACTGGGACGCCCCGGTCGAGTCCGACAAGCGCTTCATGCCCTTCGAGCGGGTGTCGCTCTACGGCACCGAACTGTGGGAGACGCTCACCGACGAGCAGCGCATCGAGCTGTCCCGTCACGAGCTGGCCAGCGTCGCGTCCACCGGGCTGTGGTTCGAGATCATCCTCATCGAGATGCTGGCCCGCTGGGCCTACGGGCAGGACCCCCAGGACCCGCGCACCCAGTACGCGCTCACCGAGATCGGCGACGAGACGCGGCACGTGCTGATGTTCGCCAAGGCCATCTCGACGCTGGGCGCCCCGACCTACCGGCCCGCCCGCTGGATCCGCACCGTCGCGCGCGTCTACAAGGCCACCGCAACCGGGCCGGCCCTGTTCGCCCCGGTCCTGGTGGCCGAGGAGATCACCGACCGGCTGCAGCGCGAGACCATGAACGACGAGGACGTCAACCCGCTGGTGCGCATGGTCAACCGCATCCACGTCGTCGAGGAGGCCCGGCACGTCCGCTTCGCCCGCGAGGAGGTCGCGCGGCAGATGGCCACCCTCGGCCTGCCGGCCAGGATCTTCAACAACATCGTGGCCGCCGCCGTCGCCGCCGGCGTCACGACATCGCTGATCAGCCCGCACGTCTACCGCTCGGTCGGCATCGATGCGTCGGTCGGGCTTAAGGCCGCGCGTGCCAACCCCAACTACGCCGAGACCCGCCGCTGGCTGGGCCAGAAGATCATGGCGTTCCTGGACGAGCAGGGCATGGTCACCTGGTACACGCGCCCGATCTACCGGCTGGTCAGCCTCGTCTGACGGCTGCGGCCGAAGACAGAACAGCCCCCGAGTCACTTCCGCTGCGAGAGCGGGTCGGCTGGACGGGCCGACGACTCGGGGGCCGGGTAGCTGCCAGGGAATTGCTCGCCGCCGCGTACGGCAGAGGGCGGTGATTCCTGGAGCCCGCACTATCCATTGGCTTGCGGCTAGCTGGCAGCCACCTCACGCGTCCTGAAAGTTCTCAACTTCGGACCACCCCCTCTCTCGTGTACCACCACGGTACGACGGGGTGTGCGGCTCGGCAACGAGGTTTTTCGGCCGGGCGTTCAGAAGCCGCAGAGGTCGCGGATCTCGGCGTCGACGGCCGGCCGCCTGTCGCGGGTCTTGCCGTCGAGCTCGACGACGTCGATGGGTCCGCGGACGCTGCTGACCAGCCACACGACGTCGGCCCGGTGCAGGTCGTCGACGGTGCCCAGCGTCTCTCGCACCTGCCATCCCGCGGCCGGTGCCCGCTCGTAGAGCAGCTGCTGCGTGGTGCCGGCCAGGATGCCGGTGTCGCCCGTCGGCGTGGTGTGCAGCGTGCGCCCGTTCGCCCACACCACCGAGCCGGTCGGCGACTCGAGGACGATGCCGTCGGTGCTGACGAAGATCGCGTCGTCGACGCCGCGCCGCGCCGCCTCGCGCTGGGCGGCCATGTTCACCGCGTACGACAGGGTCTTGACCCCGCCCAGCAGCCAGGGGGCGGCCGCGAACGCATCCGACGCCACGCCGCGCGAGAGCGTGATCACCGTCAGGCCGCGCCCGCGCAGCTCGGGGTAGTCGGCGGGGAGCGCGGTGATCCGGACCAGGCCGGTGGGTCGGCCGGTGCCCGCCGGCCCGCGGCTGAGCAGCAGCTTCATGGCCGCCTCGCCCCGGCCCGTCGCCGCCCAGGCCGCGACCGCCTCGCCCACCAACGAGCGCCAGCCCCCGGCGTCGAACGCGATGTCGAGCGCAGCGGCCGAGCGGCTCATCCGGGCCAGGTGCGCGGCGAGCTTGTCGACGCGGCCGTGGCCGTGCTCGTCGACGACCACCCGGCAACCCTCGAAACAGCCGTCGCCACGCGTCAGCCCCGCGTCGTCGGCCCCGGCCACCCGGGAGTGCGGATCGAGCACGCCGGCTCCGAGGACGGCCAGGACGTTAGGGCTGTCGGGGCTGTCCGGGCTGTCAGCGCTGTC
>CAZZZE010000313.1:0-3731 GCA_964658365.1 uncultured Jatrophihabitantaceae bacterium | reverse complement strand
ACGACGTCCGTGCCCACACCCGTAGCCCCCAGCGGTGTCGCTGCGCGACGCGGCGCACGCCCGGGTACCACATCGCGCCGTGGGAATCCCCGACCAGCACGACGTCGCCGTGGCCGGTGTCGGGCAGGTAGCGGCAGTCGGGCGACAGCGAATTCGACGCCATGGGCACCTGGCAGCCGTCCCGGAACGGCTGCACCTCCTCGGCCGCGGCGACGGCGGGCGTCGGCGAGAGTTCCGCCCCAGATGTGGTGCGGACGCCGGCTGTCGCCTGCGCCCCGGACCGGACGACAGCGACGTGTGACGCCCCCGCCGCGACGGCGACCAGCATCGCGCCGAGTGCCAGCGACCGGACGCCATGGCGCTGCGCAAGCCACCGGCTCGCCCGGATCGGGTTCTCGAGCAGGTGATAGGTCAGCGCGGCCAGTGCGAACGTCGCGACCGCGCACGCGATCAGCGCGCGGGACCGCAGGGGGTGACCGAGCCAGACGGGCAGCAGGACGAGCGGCGGGAAGTGCCAGAGGTACCAGCTGTAGGAATAGCGGCCGACGAGCTGCGCGGGCGCCGCGCACAGCAGTCCGGCCAGCGGATCCCGGTGTGGCCGCACTGGTTCGCCGGCCGCGATGACGAGCGCGGCCCCGACCGTCGGCACGAGCGATTCGAACCCGGGGTAGACCACGTCGATGCTCACCGCGCCGTAGAAACCGACGACCAGAGCCACCCCTGCCCACCGCAGCGCGACGAGCAGCGCCTGCGGCAGCCCGGCGCACTGGCCCACGAGCACGGCGAGCGTCCCGCCGAGGGCCAACTGCCAGGCGCGTTCGAACGTACCGAAGTAGGCGAAGGAGTTGGCGCCGACGGTCTGGCTCAGTGCCAGCCCGAAGGAGGCCGCTGCGACGACGGCCGACAGCGCGACGAGCAACCGGCGAGCCGTCCACACCCGTGACGAGCGCGCGAGGACGGCCACGACCAGCAGCACGACCGGCCACACCACGTAGAACTGCTCCTCGACTCCCAACGACCAGTAGTGCACGAGCGGGCTCGGATCCGGGTCGGCGAGGTATTGCGTGCGTTGATGCGCGGCGAGCCAGTTCATCCCGAACGCCGACGACCACAAACCGTCGCGGGCGACCCGGTGAGCCTCCAACGGGTTGGTCAGCGCGCCCGCCGCGAGCACGGTCGTCACGATGACCAGCACCGACGCCGGGAGCAGGCGCCGGGCCCGCCGCGACCAGAACGAAAGCAGGTCGACGGTGCCGGTCCGGTCGATCTCGCGCAGCAGCAGTCCGGTGATGAAGTAGCCGCTCAGGACGAAGAAGACGTCCACACCGGCGAAGCCGCCCGGCAACCACGACCGGCGCAGGTGATAGACGACCACGCCGAGCACGGCGACGGCGCGCAGACCCTCGAGGTCGTGCCGAACGCCGTGAACGCTCGAGCGGACACCGCGTCGATGTACCCCGCGAGAGCCAGCGACCGTGCGCAGCTCCACCGCACGGTATGCGTTCATGGTCACGCCGTCAGTGTCGAGCGGCCGGGTACGGGCAGGTGAACGCGCCGCGAACACCGGAGGCGTGAACGGCGCACGTTGCGCAGCGTGCGTGAAGGGCCCGGAATCCGGGCCCTTCAGCTCCCCCGACTGGACTCGAACCAGTAACCCTTCGATTAACAGTCGAATGCTCTGCCAATTGAGCTACGGGGGATCACCGCGTGCCGCCCTGCGATCGGGCAACCGATCGAGAATAACGCACTCACGCAGGCACCTGGACGCGGCCGGGTTGTCGGGAGCCCGGCTAGGGTGAACCTACGAGGTGGGGGAAGGACCGTAGGTGAAGGTGTCGAATCTGGCGTACGCCGCTATCGGCTACACCCTGGGTGCGAAGGCGGGCCGCGACCGCTACGAGGACATCGTGCGCATCGCCCGCCGCGTGCAGGGCAGCCAGACCGTGCAGGCCACCGCCGGCGTGGTCGAGGGCCGGCTCGACCAGTACGTCAAGCAGCTGCGCGGCCTCATCGACTCGCGGCTGGCCACCCCGTCCTCGACCCGGCGGGCCAACGGGCATCAGCGCTGATCACCGGGCGGGGGCCTGCGTGTCCGCCGCCCGCAGGATCGCCAGCCGCGCCCTGATCGCCGACAGCACCTCGTCCGTCGCCCGGGTACCGGGCTCGAGCCGGGCCCACCAGACCGTGCCGTCCTGACCGGGCTGCCGGCGCGACACGAAGCGCACCCCTCCCCCGGGCACACTGAGCAGCTCGCTGCGCACGATGTTGGCCTCGACGCGCGTGCGAATGGTCGGGGGCAGGTCGCGCGGCACGGTGAGGGTCACGTAGACGGGACGCCGGTCGACGAGCAGCTCGCCGTCGACGACGTCGGCCTCGGTGAGGGCCAGGACGTTGTCGCGCCACACCACCTTGTCGACCTGCTGCCACGGCACCCGGCGCGGGCCATCGGGGAACGGCCACCACAGGCCGAACGACGTCGCCACGACCACCGTGCCGGCGTCGGTGTCACCCCAGGCCAGCAGCCGCTCGTCACCCTCGAGCAGGCCGACGACGGCCGCCGGCGCGCTCCGGCGTCGGCCCAGCAACGCCATCAGCTGTCGCCGATCGCGCGTTCGCGCAGGTTGCGGCGGTAGGCCTCCAGCGCGATCAGCTCACCGAACATCCGCGCGTGCTCGTCCTGCTCCGCCTGCGGGTTGATCCGCTGCAGCCGCGACTTCAGGGCCGAGATGCGCCGGACGGTGACCATCTCGTGCAGCCGGGCGAGCATCGCCCCGGCGTAGCGGGCCTGGTCGTCGGCACCGGCGCGCAGCGGCTGCACGGTGAGCGCCTGCACCCCGCGGCGCAGGCGCTCCTCGGGCAGGTGCGCCTCGACGGCGCCGGTCCAGGCGGGGCCGCTGAGCCCCACGGCGGTGCCCCCTGCCGCACCGATCGCCGCGCACACCTGCCGGTGCTCGGGCAGCAGGAAGGCCTCGGGCGTCAGCGCGTCGAACTCCGGGCCCGCCACGGCCGGCAGCTGCAACGCGATCTTGAGCACCTCGCGCTCGACGGCGACCACGGCCTCGTCGACCGTCGCCTCGGGCTCGGCCTTCGGCGCGGGGGCGGCAGCGCTGTCGGTGCGCTTGTCGCTCGAGCGGATCAGTCCCCGGACGCGGGTGACGACGCGCATCGGGTCGTCGAGCCCGACGAGGCCGGCGAGCCGGCGGGCGTAGGCGTCGCGCAGCGCGTGGTCCTTGATCTGCGCCACCAGCGGGATGCTGCGATCGAGCGCGGCCGTCTGGCCCTCGGCGGTGTCGAGGTCGAAGCGACGCACGGTGGCGCGCAGGACGAACTCGACGAGCGGCACCCGCCGGGCCACGAGGTCGCGCACCGCGGAATCGCCGCCGGTCATCCGCAGCTCGCACGGGTCCATGCCGGTGTCCTCGATGGCCGCGTAGGTCTGCGCCATGAACTTCTGATCGTCGGCGAAGGCCCGCTCGGCCGCCTTCATGCCCGCGGAGTCACCGTCGAAGGTGAAGATGACCTCGCCCGTGGAGTCGGAGTCCATGAGCAACCGCCGCAGCACCGAGACGTGCTCGCCGCCGAACGCGGTGCCGCAGGTGGCCACCGCGGTCGTGACGCCGGCCAGGTGGCAGGCCATCACGTCGGTGTAGCCCTCGACGATGACGGCCTGGTGCTTGCGGGCGATGTCCTTCTTGGCGAGGTCGGCGCCGTAGAGCAGCTGGCTCTTCTTG
>CAZZZE010000312.1:0-3732 GCA_964658365.1 uncultured Jatrophihabitantaceae bacterium | reverse complement strand
CGAGCGTCGAGTCGGCGCGGAACTGCACCGGGTCGAGCCACTCGTCGTCGGTGCGGCGGTAGATGACGTCGACGCGCCGTTCACCCGACGTGTCGCGCATGCGCACCACGCCGCCCGAGCAGACGAGATCACGGCCCTCGACCAGCTCGACGCCCATCGCCCGCGCGAGCCAGGCGTGCTCGAAGTAGGCGCTGTTGTAGACGCCGGGCGTCAGCACGACCACGCACGGGTCGGCCACGCCGGCCGGCGCCGCCGCGCGCAGCGCGGCGAGCAACCGCTGCGGGTAGTGCGACACCGGGCGCAGCCGCAGCCGGCCCAGGACGTCGGCCCACTGCTGACGCATCGCGGCCCGGTTGGCCAGCACGTAGCTAACGCCCGACGGGACCCGCACGTTGTCCTCAAGGACCCGGAACTCGCCCTGCTCGTCACGGATGAGGTCGATGCCGGACACGTGGACGCGCACCCCGTTGGCCGGCTCGATGCCATATGCCTCGCGGTGGAAGTGCTTGGACGTCGTGATCACGCTGCGCGGCACCACGCCGTCGGACACGACGCGGCAGTTGCCGTAGACGTCGGCGAGGAACGCCTCGAGAGTGGCGACCCGCTGCCGCACGCCCCGCTCGATCGTCGACCAGCTCTCGTCGTCGATGACACGGGGCAGGATGTCGAGCGGGAACGGGCGCTCCTCGCCGCCGACGTCGAAGGTGACGCCCTGGTCGAGGTAGGCGCGGGCCAGCGCGTCGACGCCCGCCCGCAGCTCGCCGGTGCCGCTGTGCTGGATCGACTCGTGCAGCATCCGGTACGGGCCGCGCGCCGAGCCGTCGGCGGCGATCATCTCGTCCCAGGCACTGCCCTGCCGATAGCCGCTGAAGGCGTTGACGATCTCAGCACCGGACATCGACGGCATCGTAGGCAGCTCCTGTGTCGCGCTCGTTACGGTCGCACGCGGGAGGCGGCCAGCTCGATCCGATCGTCGGGCTGGACGGCCGCGACCCTGAAGTATGCCTTCCCGGCGAGGCCGTAGAACTCGCCCGGCGAGACCACGATCCCGGCCCGGCGCGCGAGGTCGTGCGCGGCGGCCCAGGCGTCACCGCCGGGCGCGGGAGCCCAGAGGTAGAAACCGCCGTCGGGCAGCGGGGCCGGGTAGCCGGCACGGTCGAGCAAGTCGGCGAGCACCCGCAGCCGCGAGCGGTAACGCTCGCGCTGCACCTCGACGTGTGCGTCGTCGTCGAGCGCGACCACCGCCGCCTGCTGCACCGGGCCCGGCGGCATCAGCCCGGCGTGCTTACGGGCCTCGCGCAGGTAGTGCACGAGCCCGGGATCGCCGGCGTAGAAGCCGATCCGGGCGCCGGCGAAGTTGTCGCGCTTGGACAGCGAGTGGACGGCCAGCACGCCCTGCACGCCCTCGCGCAGGATCGTCGTCGGGCCCGAGGCGTGCCCTGGAGACGTCCAGGTGAACTCGGCGTAGCACTCGTCGGACAGCACGAGCACGTCGTGGTCGCGGCCCCACGCGGCCGCGGCGGGCAGGTCGTCGAGCTCGCCGGTGGGGTTCGACGGCGAGTTGACCCAGACGCACAGCGCGCGCGCGGCGTCGGCCTCGTCGACGTCGGCCAGGCGCAGGTAGGGCACCGCGCGGACACCGGCGAGCGTGGCGCCCATGGCGTAGGTGGGGTAGCTGATGGCGGGGTACAGCACGGTGTCGCGCGACGGGTCGCGCAGCTTCAGGTACAGCGGGACGCTGGCCACGAACTCCTTGGTGCCGACGCACGCCGCGACCTCGCTCTGCGCGTCGACGGTGGCGCCCAGGCGGCGGGTCACCCACCGTGCCGCGGCCCGGCGGAACTCGGCGCTGCCGATGCTGGCCGGGTAGCCGCGCGCGGCGCTGCCCTGGGCCAGCGCGGCGAGCACGGCCGGTGGCGTGGGGTCGCACGGCGTCCCGATGGACAGGTCGACCTTGCCGCCGGGCAGCTCGTCGGCGAGCGCGGCGACCTCGTCGAGCCGGTCGTACGGGTACGGCGGCGGCACCCAGCCGGCGTTCGTCATCGCGTCCCCCGATCCACGGCCCGGCCCGGGGTAGTGGTCAGTTCGCTGGGGTGGTGGGCGCTCACGATCGACCACCACCCGACCGAAGTGACCACTTGCCGGAGGCCAGCTGGCGGTCGAGCAGCTGGGCCAGGTGGATGCCGCGCCGGTCGGAGAGCTGCTCGAGCTGGGTGCGGCAGGAGAACCCGTCGGCCAGCACCACGGCGTCGTCGGCGGCGGCACGGACGGCGGGCAGCAGCGCGGTCTCGGCCACCTGCACCGAGACGTCGTAGTGGCCCTGCTCGACGCCGAAGTTGCCGGCCAGCCCGCAGCAGCCGCCGACCGCCGTGACGCTCGCGCCGGCGTCGGCCAGCAGCGCCCGGTCGGCGTCCCAGCCCATCACCGCGTGGTGGTGGCAGTGCGGCTGCGCGACGGCGTCGACGCCCTCGAGCGACGGCGGGGTCCAGCCCGGAGTCTCGGCCAGCAGCTCGGCGAGGGTCCTGGTGTGCGCCGCGACCAGCGCGGCCCGCTCGTCGTCGGGCAGCAGTTCCACGATGTCGTGGCGCAGCACCGCGGTGCACGACGGCTCGAGCCCGACGACCGGCACTCCGGCGCGCACCGCGTCCTCGAGCGCGTCGAGCGTGCGCCGCAGCTGGCGGCGCGCGCCATCGAGCTGGCCGGTGGAGATCCAGGTCAGCCCGCAACAGACCTGGCGGTCGGTGACCCGCACGGCGTAGCCGGCGTCCTCGAGCACCCGCACCGCGGCCTGCCCGACCTCGGGGCTGAAGGAGTTGGTGAAGGTGTCGACCCACAGCAGCACGGGCGTCCCGGTGCGGGTCGGACGGCGCCGCAACCAGGTCCGGAAGGTCCGGCGCGCGAAGGACGGCAGCGGGCGGCGCTGGTCGATGCCGCCGAGGCGCTTGGCCGTGCGCGCCAGCCGGGGGTTCGCCAGAACGGCATTGGCCACCCTGGGCATCAGGCCGGCCAGCCGGGCGTGTCGCGGCAGCCAGCCCAGCGCGTAGTGCGACGGCGGGCGCAGCTTGCGGCGGTACTTCTGGTGCAGCACCTCGGCCTTGTAGGTGGCCATGTCGACGCCGGCCGGGCAGTCCGACGAGCAGCCCTTGCACGACAGGCACAGGTCGAGGGACTCGGCCAGCTCGGGCGCGTCGAAGCCGCCGACGAGCGTGCCGTTGGCGAGCTCCTGCAGCACCCGTGCCCGCCCCCGGGTGGAGTCCTTCTCGTCGCGCGTCGCGAGGTAGGACGGGCACATCACGCCGCCGATCGACGTCGTGTCGGAGCGGCACTTGCCCACGCCGGTGCAGCGGTGGACGGCCGTCGACAGATCCCCGCCGTCGTGCGGGTAGGCGAACGCGAGGTTGCGACGCAGCGCCCGGCTCGTCAAGGGGTGTGCGGCCGGCACCCGCAGGTCGGCGTCGACGGCCGCGGGGTCGACGATCACGCCGGGGTTCAGCAGGTTGCCCGGGTCGAAGACGGCCTTGACCTGCCCGAACGCGCGGATCGCCGCGGCGGAGTACATGTGGGGCAGCATTTCGCTGCGCGCCCGGCCGTCGCCGTGCTCGCCGCTCATCGACCCGCCGTGCGCGCCGACCAGCTGCGCGGCCGCGGTGACGAACTCCCGGAACCGCGTCGAGCCAGAGCTGAAGGGGAAGTCGATACGCACGTGGATGCAGCCGTCGCCGAAGTGCCCGT
>CAZZZE010000311.1:1395-3740 GCA_964658365.1 uncultured Jatrophihabitantaceae bacterium | reverse complement strand
GAGCAGCTGGCCGCGTTCGTCGCCGCTCGCTCCCGCACGCCGGTGCCGCAGGCGCTGAGCTACCTCATCGACGACGCCGCCCGCCGGCACGGCGTGCTGCGCGCGGGCGTCGCCGGGGCCTACCTGCGCTGCGACGACGTCGCCCTGCTCGACCGGGTGCTCGCCGACCGCGGCACGGCCGGGCTGCAGCTGCGCCGCCTCGCACCCACCGTGGTGGTGACGACGGCCGCGGTCACCGACCTGCTGGCCACGCTGCGCGAGACGGGTTTCGCGCCGGCCGCCGAGTCACCCGAGGGCCAGGTCGTCACCCTCGACATAGATCCGCCGCGGGCGCCGTCCCGGCCGGCCGGGCGCAGCGCGGTCGTGCGGGCCGCCGTCGACCCCGACGCCCAGGCGGCCGAGCTCGTGCGCCGGCTGCGCTCGGGCGACGCCCTCACCGGCGGCGACAGCCGGGTGCAGAACATCGCCCGCGAGATCCCGGGCGTCACCTCCGCCGCCACCATGGAGACCTTGCGTCGCGCGGTCCGGGAGGCCCAGGTGGTGTGGTTCGCCGCAGCCGAGGCCGACGGTTCGACCAAGGCGCACACCATGCAACCCATCTCGCTCGCGGCGGGCACGCTGCGCGGCTACGAGCGCGGGCGCTCCGGCCTGGCCGCCTACCCGGTGCATCGCATCACGGCTATCCGCATCCTCGAGGAGGACGAGACGGCCACCCTCGACGAGCAGTCATGAGCCTGTCCGCGGCAGCCGGCCGGGTCCGCACGTTCACGCCGCTGTGGTGGCGGGTGCCGTCCTGGACGGTGATCACCGTGGTCACCGTCGCCCAGACCCACGGGCTCGCCCTGCGGATCGCGACGGGCGCGCTCATGGGTGTCGGCGCGGTGGCCCTGCAGTTCGTCACCGCTGAGTCGTCGGCGGTGCGACAGTGCGTCACGCTGCTGACCACCGCCACGGGGCTGGCCGCCTGCTTCACCGCGCCGCAGGGGGTCGCCGAGATCCTCGTCGTGGTCGCCGCCAGCCGGGCGCCGCACGCCTTCGAGGGCCGGCCGCTGACGTGCTTCGTTGTCGTGGACACCCTCGCCTTCGCGGCCACTGTCGGGTTCATCTCGCACAGCGTCCCGGGTCTGCTGGCCGGTCTCGGCATCCCCTTGCTCGTCCAGCGTGCGGTCGAGCACCGAACGCTCGCCCGCGAGCGCGACCGCGCCACCGCCCTGCTCGCCGAGGTCCAGCGCGGGCGCGAGTCCGAGGCGCAGGCCGCCGCCCTGCAGGAGCGCGGCCGCATCGCCCGCGACATGCACGACGTGCTGGCGCACAGCCTGGCCGGGCTGTCCGTCCAGCTGCAGGCCGTCCGCGCGGTCGCCGCCCGCGAGCAGGTCGGGCCCGCCGTCCTCGAACCGCTCGACCGGGCAGCCGTCCTGGCTCGCGACGGGCTGGCCGAGGCCCGCGCCGCGGTCGGCACGCTGCGCGACCCCGCTGGGCTCGGGCTGGCTGCGTTGCCGGCGTTGGTCGAGCGCCATCCCGGCGACACCCAGCTGGCCGTCGACGGCGCGCAGCGCGCGGTCGCCGACGACGCCGGGCACGCGGTCTACCGGGGCGTCCAGGAGTCGCTGACCAACGCCGCCCGCTACGCCCCCGGCAGCTCGGTGCTGGTGCGTCTCGCCTGGGGGCCCGACCGGCTGGCGGTGACCGTCACCGACACCGGTCCCGGGCCCGATCGGGTGCCGATGGCCGGCCTGGGCAGCGGGCTCGGGCTGGCCGGCATGGACGAACGCATCAGCTCCGTCGGGGGCACGCTGCGGGCCGGCCCGTCCGGGCCCGGGTGGCGCGTCGAGTTCGACGTGCCCACCGTCCCGGCGTCGGTGCAGGTCGGCTCGTGATCCGCCTCGTGCTGGCCGACGACCAGCCGGTCGTCCGCGACGGGCTGCACCTGCTGCTGACGGCCGGCGGCGAGATCGACGTCGTGGCCAGCGTCGGCGACGGCGCGCAGGCTGTCGAGCAGGTGCTGAAGCTGTCCCCCGACGTCGCGCTGCTCGACCTGCGCATGCCGGTCATGGACGGCGCCGAGGCCACCGCCGCCATCACCCGCCAGTGCCCCGACGTCGGCGTGCTGATCCTCACCACCTTCGCCGACGACGACGCCGTCCTGCCCGCGCTGCGGGCGGGCGCGGTCGGCTACCTGACCAAGGACGCCTCCGGCGAGGAGCTGCTCGACGCCATCCGCCAGGTCGCTGCCGGGCAGACCGTGCTCGATTCCGGCGTGCAGAAGCGGCTGGTCGAGCTGCTGCGGGCCGCACCACCGCCAGCGGGAGCGACGTCGTCGGCGAGCTCACGCCTGCAGTCGCCGC
>CAZZZE010000311.1:0-1385 GCA_964658365.1 uncultured Jatrophihabitantaceae bacterium | reverse complement strand
CGTCGGCGAGCTCGCCGAGCGCCCCGTCGCCCGACGCCGGCGGCCTCACCCGCCGCGAGGTCGACGTCGTTCGACTCGCTGCCGAGGGCCTGTCGAACCAGCAGATCGCCCGTCGGCTCGTGGTCAGCGAGGCGACGGTGAAGACGCACCTCAACCACGTGCTGTCCAAGCTCGCCCTCGACGGGCGGCCCGGCCTCGTCGCGTGGGCCTGGCGCCACGGCCTGGGCGGAACCTGACGCGTCCGGGGGAACGCGGCAGGCGCGCAGGTTGTTTGCGACAATGGAGAGTCGCTGCAAACTAGGGAGTCCTTTGACCGACGGACCGCTGATCGTCCAGTCCGACAAGACCTTGCTGCTCGAGGTCGACCACCCGCAGGCCGCCGAGGCCCGCGGCGCCATCGCCCCGTTCGCCGAGCTCGAGCGCTCACCGGAGCACGTGCACACCTACCGGCTCACGCCGCTCGGGCTGTGGAACGCGCGCGCCGCCGGGCACGACGCCGAGCAGGTCGTCGACGCGCTGGTGCGCTTCTCGCGTTACCCCGTTCCGCATGCCCTGCTCGTCGACGTCGCCGACACCATGGACCGCTACGGCCGACTGCAGCTGGTCAAGCACCCCGTCCACGGCCTGGCGCTCGTCAGCCTCGACCGCGCGGTGCTCGAGGAGATCCTGCGGCAGAAGAAGATCGCCCCGATGCTGGGCGCGCGCGTCGAGGACGACATCGTGCTCGTCCACCCCTCCGAGCGCGGCCACCTCAAGCAGGCACTGCTCAAGGTCGGCTGGCCGGCCGAGGACCTCGCCGGCTACGTCGACGGCGAGGCGCACCCGATCGAGCTCGACGAGGAGAAGTGGCACCTGCGCGACTACCAGCAGCAGGCCGCGGACATGTTCTGGGCCGGCGGCTCGGGCGTCGTCGTACTGCCCTGCGGCGCGGGCAAGACCCTCGTCGGCGCGGCCGCGATGGCGAAGGCGAAGGCCACCACGCTGATCCTCGTCACCAACACCGTCAGCGGACGGCAGTGGAAGCGCGAGCTCATCGCCCGCACGTCGCTCACCGAGGACGAGATCGGCGAGTACAGCGGCGAGAAGAAGGAGATCCGGCCGGTCACTATCGCCACCTACCAGGTGATGACGACGCGGCGGAAGGGCGAGTACCGCCACCTCGAGCTGTTCGACTCCCGCGACTGGGGCCTGATCGTCTACGACGAGGTCCACCTGCTCCCCGCGCCGATCTTCCGGCTCACCGCCGACCTCCAGTCGCGCCGGCGCCTGGGCCTGACCGCCACGCTGATCCGCGAGGACGGCCGCGAGGGTGACGTCTTCTCCCTCATCGGCCCGAAGCGCTACGACGCGCCGTGGAAGGACATCGAGAACCAGGGCTACATCGC
>CAZZZE010000310.1:0-3746 GCA_964658365.1 uncultured Jatrophihabitantaceae bacterium | reverse complement strand
AGCCCTTTCCATCGACGCGCTGCGTCCCGCCCTGCGGGCGTCCGGCCGGCACGCCGAGCTGGCCCATTTCCTCGACGCCGCGGCCGAATCGCTCGCCGCAGGACAGGCCGCGATCACCGCCCACGCCGCACCGCGGCCGACGCCGAGGCTGCGCCCGCTGCAGGAGCAGCTGACGGAGGCGCTGGACGCCGATCCCGACGGCGTGGGCGGTGCCGCCCACGCCGCAGGCCTGGTCGAGGCCACCGACCGCATCACCAACAGCATCGACACCCTGCTGGACGGGATGCGGCGCCGAACTACTCGACGCCAGCCAGTGTCGCCCCGGCGCTGACCGCATCCGCCTGCTCGCCGGCGACAGCCGGCGCCGCGGGCCCGGCCTTCGGCGTGCGCATGACGAACGTGACGAGCACCAGGGCCGCGGCCAGCAAGGCGGTGGCCATCCAGAAGGACTGGTCGGCGCCGTGGGTGTACACGCGCCGCGCAGCCGCTGCGGGCGACAGCCCGGCCGGCAGGTCGGCCTGCGCGGACCGGCTGGCCGAGCCGAAGACGGTGACCAGCACGGCCAGGCCGAGCGAGCCGCCGACCTGCTGCATGACGTTGACCAGCCCGGAGGCCGCACCGGCGTCCTTGGGGTCGACGCCCTCGAGCGCGGCGCTGGTCAACGGCACGAACGCCAACCCGTTGCCGAGGCCGAACACGACCAGCGGGCCCACCAGCGAGCCGTAGCCGCTCGACTCGTGGAGCTGGGTCAGCCAGAGCATCCCGAGGGTCGAGCAGGCGATGCCGACGGTCATCAGCCGCTTGCCGCCGACGAGGTCGACCAGCCACCGGGCGCTGACCTGCGAGGCGGTGAAGACCAGCGCGGTCACCGGCACGAACGCGAAGCCGGTGCGCAGGTCGCTGTAGCCGAGGACGCCGCGCAGGAACTGGGTGAGGAAGAAGAACATGCCCATCATCCCGGCGACCATGAGCAGCCGCGCGACGTAGGAGCTCGAGCGGTTGCGATCGGCGAACAGCCGCAACGGCGTGATCGGCGCTTCGGCCCGTAGCTCGACGAAGACGAACGCCGCCATCAGCAGGGCGCCGAGCGCGAACGACCCGATGGTCTCGGCGCTGCCCCAGCTGTCGGAGGCCGCATGCACGAACCCGTATACCAGCGCGGTCATGCCCAGGGTGGAGTTCAGCGCCCCGGCGAGGTCGAAGCGCCCGGACGAGCGCTCGGTCTCGGGCAGGTTCGACCGGGCCAGGAGCAGCAGGACGGCCCCGATCGGCACGTTGACGAAGAAGACCCAGCGCCACGACGCCCACTCCGAGAGCATGCCGCCGCCGATGAGCCCCAGCGCTGAGCCGCCGATGGAGACCGCGGTGTAGTAGCCGATGGCGCGGGTGCGCTCGCGGGCGCCGGTGAACATCGTCATGAGCAGGGCCAGAGCCGACGGCGAGGCGAACGCACCGCCGACGCCCTGCACGGCCCGGGCGACCAGCAGCTCGGTGGGGCTCTGCGCGAAGCCGCCGACGAGCGAGGCGACGGTGAACAGCGCGACGCCGCCGAGGAACACCCGGCGCCGGCCCAGCAGGTCACCGGCACGGGCACCGAGCAGCAGCAGACCGCCGAAGGTCAAGGTGTAGGCGTTGACGACCCACGACAGGCTCGACGTCGAGAAGCCGAGGTCGCGCTTGATGTCCTGCAGGGCGATGTTCACGATGGTGGCGTCGAGCACGACCATCAGCTGGGAGGTGAGGATGAGGGCCAGCACCAGGTTGGCGCGGCGCGGGAGAGACAGAGTCACAGCTTTACCTCGGAACGGGTTGTACAGTCGATTAACCGGAAGGGCCCTCCGGAAGATTAGCGGAGGGAGACTCCGCTTTGCAAGGTGATGGGAGGTCGGAGTGTCGGCAGCGCAGGCGAGCCAGCAGGCCAAGCCGCAGCGCGCGGACGCCCGGCGCAACCGCGACCTGCTGCTCGAAGCCGCGGGTGCAGTCTTCGAGGAGCGTGGCATCGAGGCGCCGCTCGACGAGATCGCGCGGCGCGCCGGCGTCGGGATCGGCACGCTGTACCGGCACTTCCCGACCCGCGATGCGGTCGTCGAGGCCGTCTACCGGCGCGAGGTCGAACTGCTCTGCTCCGGCATCGACGACCTGCTCGCCGAGCACGACCCGGTCACCGCGCTGCGGACGTGGATGCGCTCGTTCGCCGTCTACGTCGCCCGCAAGCGGGGTATGGCCACCGCGCTGAAGGCGATGGTCGGCGTCGACTCGGAACTGTTCCGGCGCAGCCACGAGCGCATCGAAGCCGCCATCACGCAGCTGGTGCGCACGGCTGCCGACACCGGCGCCATCCGCACGGACCTCGAGCCGATGGACCTGCTGCGCGGCATGAGCGGCATCTGCATGGCCGGCGACGCGCTCGGCTCGTCCGAGCGCACCGCCTGTCTCGTCGATCTGCTGATCGACGGCCTGCGCTACGGCGCAACCGAAGCGGCTGAGGAGCCGGCAACGTCGGCGGCCGCGAGCACGTCCGCCCCGACCCGGGCCACCGCGTCGCAGGCGCCCGGGCCGCTCAGCAGGCCGTAGCGCTCGAGATCGGCGACGAGTCGCGACCACTGCGTCGCGGTGTCACCGGTGCACATCTGGGCCCGGTGCCAGCATGCCTCGCTCACGGCCTGCCCCGGTGCGTGCAGAGCGCGTCGCGCAGCGCGGCTGCCAGCTGCCGGCCGTCCGCAGCGGCGTGCGGGAAGCGCATCGGCGCGACGTGACCACCGCCGGTGTCCACCCATTCGAGGACGGCGCCGTCCGGCGCGACCTCGACCAGCCGCGCCGCGATGACCTCGCCGGCGGGCACGCCGGCCCGTGCCGCGGCGCAGGCCCGGAGCCGTTCGGCGTGCCGCGCGTTGGTGTGCACCAGCATCGTCTCGGCGGCGCGCGCGACCTCCGCGCCGGCCGGCTCGTCCCGTGCGCAGTAGGCCTTCAGGGGCACCCGCCGAGCCACGACGGAGCGCGACTGCGGGTCGTCGATCTCGATGAGCACCGACACCAGCTGCAGCTCGATCACCTGCACGCCCGCGGGGCCGGCCCCGGACATGCCGACCGCGAGATGTCCGGCGAAGATCACCGAACCGGCGCACAGCGCGCCCCTCCTGGACGTCTCGACGTCGAGGATCGCCGGGCACCGGGCCTCGGCCGCAGCGGCGATCGGCGATCCCGCCGGGCAGGTGAAGCGCGGATGTCCGTCGTGGTCGTCGAGCAGGACGTGGGCCGGGTCGTGGGCGCGGCCGAGACCCTCGACGAACAACGTGCTGGTCCGGGCCTCGGCCAGCGCCTGCCGGGCTGCTCGGGTCAGCGTGGCCGGGTCGGTCATGAGGTCCTCCTGCTAGGTAAGTTAGGCGACCCTAACCTCTGGCCGGTGGCCGCCGTCAAGCATGGATCCGCTGAGTGGGTCTTCGGGCGGTGGCCGACGGGGGACCGTCGCTAGGCTGCAGATCGTCACGTCCACAGCATCGATGAGGGGGACCCGCGTGAGGCTGGCCGGCCGCGTCCGTCGCCGGGCTGGTGCCCGATGAGCGTGGCGGTCGAGGCGCCGACGCTCGGGCGGCGCGCGCACCTGGTCACCCTTCTCGTCCTCGGCGCGCTGGCGGCGTTCGGGCCGCTGTCGCTGGACATGTACCTCCCGGCATTACCCGGGATCGCCGACCAGCTCGGCGCCTCGGCCACGGCGACGCAGCTGACGATGTCGGCGTGCATCGCCG
>CAZZZE010000309.1:0-3755 GCA_964658365.1 uncultured Jatrophihabitantaceae bacterium | reverse complement strand
CCACACACGCTTTCGAGGCGTGCTCCTTTGGCCGCTCGGACACGCCACCGCAGAAAAGGTTACAGGTCAGCGGCGAGCGGCGAAGAAGGCGTCGAGCAGCGCTGCACACTCGGCCTCACGAACACCGCCCAGCACCTCGGGACGGTGGTTGAGCCGGCGGTCGCGCACGACGTCCCACAACGAGCCGACCGCGCCGGCCTTCGGATCCCACGCGCCGAACACCACCCGAGCCACCCGGGACAGGACGAGCGCGCCGGCGCACATCGTGCACGGCTCGAGGGTGACCACCAGCGTGCAGCCGGTGAGCTGCCAGTCGCCGAGCACCGCACCCGCGCGGCGCAGCGCCACCACCTCGGCGTGCGCGGTCGGGTCACTCGCCGCCCGGCGCTCGTTCGCCGCCGACGCGAGCACCTCCCCGTCGGGGCCTAGGACAACCGCGCCCACCGGGATCTCCCCCGCCGCGCCGGCCGCGGCCGCGACCTCGAGGGCCGCGCCCATGGCAGCGCGCTCGTCAACCACGCAGGTCTTCGAACACCACGCCGCAGCCGGCCTTCTCGCAGACGGCCAGGACCAGGTCGACAGGCAGCGTCCCGTGGCGCTCGCACATCTCGAGCAGGTCGGCGGCCGACGTACCGAGGTCCTCGACGAGGTCGGCGTCGCCGAACGGGGCACTGTCGTGGGCCGCGGCGGCGGTACCGGCGAGGTCGGGATCGGCCGTGACCTGCGGGTCGTCGGCCAGCGCGTCGCCACCGATCTCCTCGAGTTCCTCGGCGATGATCGCGGCCATCGGGTAGCGGTCGGCGGCGTGCCCGTCGGACAGGAAGGCGCGCGGGTCGTCATCGGCGTCGTCGAGACGTAGCAGTGCCGCGTATTCATCGTCCTGCTCGATGATCAGCAGGCGCACGTCGCCGGCCAGGTCGCGCAGGACGTCGCCGAGGTCGGTGATCGACTCGCAGTCCGAGAGGTCGGCCTCCTGACCCGACCACCGGTCGCCACGGCGGATCAGTGCGGCTGCGAAGTAGGACATCGGCTCACTGCACCCAGGCCGCGTCGGTGGCCCGCACGAACGCGTCGGTCAGCTCCAGCCGCTCGATGATCGTGTCGAGCATCTCCTCCGGCAGAGCGTCGAGGTCGTCGAGGATCTCCTCCATCTCCTCCTCGGCGAGCTGCAGGTCCTCGAACAGTTCGAGGTCGCCGACCGGCCAGATCTCGTCGAGCTCGTCGTCGTTCGGCGGGTCCTCGCCGAGCCGGGTGATGGCCTGCTCCGCCAGCGGGAACTCGACGGCCGCGGTGAGGTCGGACAGCAGCAGCGCGATGTGTTTGCCCTCCTGGCGCGCGATGACGAAGAACTCCTCCTCGACGCAGGCGATGACGAACGGTCCGCCGTCGGGTGGCTGGGCGCGCAGGGCGGAAAGCAGGACGCCGAGGTCGTCCAGCACGGTCGGCGGCAACGGCTCCAGGCGCCACTGCGCCGTTGGCCCGGCCGCGGTGTCACCGGTGGCCTCCTTGAAGGCGGCCACGGCGAATCCACGAGTACTCACAGCTCACCTCCGTCCCAGCCCGGCGCACACCGACCCCGCATGCTCCGGCGCTCCGGTCACGATCCTGACACGTCCGGACGGCGTCAGGAAGCGAGTCCGTCCTGCCCGCTACGGTCGGCCGGTGAACTCCCAGCTGGGCCGTGCCCGTTGACCGGCTTCGCGCGGATCGCCGTGCTCGGGCTCGGCCTGATCGGCGGCTCGATCCTGCAGACCGTGCGCCGGGCCGGTATCGCGGCGATCGGGTACGACGTGGACCCGGCCGCCCTCGACGCCGCGAGCAGCGACGGCTTCGCGGTGGCGCCGTCGACGGTGGCCGCCGTGCGCGGCGCCGACCTGGTCGTGCTGGCGATGCCCCTGCCGGCCGTCCGGCCGGCCGCTGCGGCGCTGCGCGGACATCTGGCCCCCGGCGCGGTCGTCACCGACGTCGGCACCCTGAAGCAACCGGTGGTCGACGCGATGCGGGCCGAGCTTCCCGGCGTGTCCTTCGTCGGTGGTCACCCGCTCGCGGGCGTCGAGGACACCGGCTGGCCGGCTGCCCAGCCGGCCATGTTCCGCGATGCCTCGTGGTCCCTGGTACTCGAGCCAGACACCGCGCTCGAGGACTGGCTGCGGCTCGCGTCCTTCGTGTGCGACATCGGTGCGCGCCCGGTGCCGACCACGGCCGCCGACCAGGACGCCGCGGTGGCGCGGGTGATCGGCCTGCCGCACGTACTGGCCGAGGCACTGGCTCTCACGGGCCTTGCCGGCGGGCCGCTGGGGTTGACCCTTGCCGCCGGCTCGTACATGTCCGGCTCGCGCGTGGCCCGCACCAAACCCGAGCTGGTGCGAACGTGGTGCGACGGCAATCCGGCGCTGCCCGCCGCACTGGACGACGCGATCGGCTACCTCGTCGAGGCCCGCGACGCGCTGCGGGTCGGCGGGTCGGTGCGCCCGCTCGCCGAGGCCGGTCACGCGGCGCGGATCAACTGGGAGCATCGCCACGTCGAACCCGTCGAGCTCAGCGCCGACCGCGCTGCGCTCATGGCGCACGGGCGCAACGGCGGGTGGATCACCGCGGTGCTGCAGGAGGACGACGGTCCGCGGCTACTGGGCATGCGCCCGACCTGACCGGACATGCGCGCGGCGACGCGTTTGGGCGCACAAGTCGCCGTCCCCTATGCTGGAGCGGTCCGCCAGCGGGGCTAGCATGATGCGGTTCGCCCTCATCGTCTAGAGGCCCAGGACGCCGCCCTTTCAAGGCGGTAGCACGGGTTCGAATCCCGTTGGGGGCACGCACGTCGCTCGATGTCATACGTTCCACGTTCAGCGCCAGATCGACCCGCACGTCAGGTCGCCGAGGCCCCGTAGCGCAGCTGGTTAGCGTGCCGCCCTGTCACGGCGGAGGTCGCGGGTTCAAGTCCCGTCGGGGTCGCCATGCACGAGCAGATCCAGCCGTCCACCGCGGACGCACCGCGTCTGGTGCTCGTCGCCCACGGCACCCGCTCCGCAGCCGGGCTGCAGACCACTCGCGCGCTGCGTGACGCCGTGGCCGCCGCCCGGCCCACCACCGCCGTCGAGCTGTGTTACCTCGACATCGTCGACCCGAGCCTGGCCGACGTGCTCGCCGCCGACGACCGGCCGGCGGTCGTCGTGCCCGCGCTGTTGTCCACCGGCTTCCACGTGCAGTTCGACATCCCCGAGGCCGTCGGCGACCGCCCGTCGACGCTGCTGGCGCGACACCTGGGCCCCCACCCCCTGCTCGTCGACGCGATGTTCGACCGGCTGCCGGACACGGCGGCGCCCCCGGCGGCGAGCGTGCTCGTCGGCGCAGGGTCCAACCGGCCCGAGGCGCGCACCGAGCTCGACGAGGTCGCCCGGTTGATCGGCGAGCGCACCGGCACCGACGTCGCGGTCCTGACCATGGCCGACGACCTGCCGGCCGCGCTGGCCGCGCTGCCCCAGCCGCTGCAGGTGCTGACCTACCTGCTGGCCGAAGGCCAGTTTGTCACGACGCTGCGCGAGGCGGCCGGCGCGCGGACCGCGGTCGGCGACCCGCTCGGCGTGCACCCCGCCCTCGTCGAACTGGTGTGGTCGCGATACGACGAGGCGCTCGCGCAGAGCCGCGCCGACGCGGTCGGCTAGACTCGCTCGCGTCCGGTTCGGGCCCGCCCGCAGCCGATACGGCCAGGTAGCTCAGTTGGTACGAGCGACCGCCTGAAAAGCGGTAGGTCGGCG
>CAZZZE010000308.1:0-3775 GCA_964658365.1 uncultured Jatrophihabitantaceae bacterium | reverse complement strand
ACTTGCGGGCGGCGCTGCTGCCGAGGTCGCCGGCGGCGACGTCGATGACGCGGTAACTGAGCTCGAGGGCGTCCATGAACTCGCGCTCCCAGGCCAGCAGCCGCCGGTGCTCGTCGCGCGCGTCGTCGGGCTGGACGTAGGAGAACATCTCGACTTTGTCGAACCAGTGGACGCGGATGATGCCCTTCGTGTCCTTGCCGTAGGACCCGGCCTCGCGGCGGAAGCAGCTCGAGAAGCCGGCGTAGCGCAGCGGCAGTGACGCGGCATCGAGGATCTCGCCGGAGTGGTAGCCGGCGATCGCGACCTCTGACGTGCCGACGAGGTAGAGGTCGTCGTCCTTGTCGAGGTGGTAGACCTCGCTGGCGTGGGCGCCGAGGTAACCGGTGCCCTCCATGATCTCGGGCTTGACGAGGGCGGGGGCGATGATCGGGATGAACCCGGCCGCGGTGGCCTGCGCCATGGCCAGGTTCACCAGGGCGAACTCCAGCTGCGCGCCGACGCCGGTGAGGAAGTAGAACCGGGCGCCGCTGACCTTCGCGCCGCGCTCGGTGTCGATGGCCTGCAGCGCCGCGCCGATCTCCAGGTGGTCGCGAGGGTCGGCGACGTCCGGCGGGGTGCCCACCGTCTCGAGGGTGACGAAGTCGTCCTCGCCGCCGGGCGGGACGCCGTCCTCGACCAGGTTGCCGATGGCGAGCTGGGCGGCGCGCAGGTCGGCGTCGGCCTCGCCCTGCTCGGCCTCGGCCGCCTTGACCTGCTGGGCGAGCTCTTTCGCGCGGCCCAGCAGGGTGGGGCGCTCGTCGGGTCCGGCTTTCCCGACCTGCTTGCTCAGGGTCTTCTGCTCCGCGCGCAGCGTGTCGGCGCGGGTGACCGCGGCCCGGCGTGCGTCGTCGGCTTCGAGCAGGGTGTCGACGGTCGACTCGTCGGCGCCACGCAGGCGCTGCGAGGCACGGACGCGGTCAGGGTCGTCGCGCACCACTCTGAGGTCGATCACCCGCCCAGGCTACTGAGGCCGGCGACGCCGTTGTCCACAGGCCGCTGCGCGGGTCGGCCGGGCGATCTAGATTCGCTGCCGAGCACAGGAGGTGATCGGGTGTCCGGCTACGACGTCGATCCGGTCGAGCTGTTCGCGGCGCGTGGCCGGGTGAGCGAGGCGGCCGACGAGGGCCGCGGTGAACTCGCCCGCCTCGACTCCGAGGTCACCGACGTCCTCGCCGCCGGCTGGCGCGGCGGCGCGGCGAGCGCCTTCGCCGCCGGGTACCGCGAGTGGCACCGGGGCGCCACCGCGATGCTCGACGCGCTCGACACCCTGGCCCGGGCGCTCGGCGAGGCGGGCTGCGACTACGAGCGGGCCGAGGGCGCGAACACCACCGGCCTGCACCGGCTGGCGCCGTGAGCGCGACCTTCAGCGTCGACCTCGACCAGCTCGAGGAGCTGATCGTCCGGTTGGCCCGCTTCGAGCGCGCGCTGGAGTCGGTGCAGATCGACGTGCAGGCGCGCATGAGCCGGGTGCACGCGGTGTGGCGTGGTGTCGCCGCCGAGGAACACGCGGCCGCGCATGCGCGCTGGTGCACCGGCAGCCAGGAGATGCACGACGCGCTGCAGACCATGCGCGCCATCGCGGCCACCGCGCGCGAGAACTACTCGGCCGCGATCCGCGTGAACGGCGCGCTGTGGACGCGGTGACCACGTTCACAGACTCGCACCACCCGGCCCACCCCTACCCGACGGGGTGCGTGCCATGACGGTCTCGACGCCGACGTCGTCCCCGTAAGGTGCGAGACATGACCGACCGGTTGCCGATCAAGATGCTGCATGATCGCGTCCTGGTGCGGGAGCCGCACGAGGACGGCGAGCGGCGCTCGACCGGCGGCATCCTGATCCCGGCCACCGCCACGGTGTCCAAGCGCCTGGTCTGGGGCGAGGTCGTGGCGGTCGGCAACCACGTGCGCGCCGTCGAGAACGGCGACCGCGTGCTGTTCAGCCCCGACGACCGCTTCGAGGTCGAGATCGCCGGCGAGGCGCTCATGCTGCTGCGCGAGCGCGACCTGCACGCCGTCGCCGCCGAGCGCAACGACGCGAACACCGGCCTGTACCTCTAGCGACCGCCGGTCTCGCGGACCCGTGCCAACCAGGCCTGCGCGTCGGCGAACGCCGGGTCGGTGCGCCCGACCGGCACCGGGCCCTGCCTGCCGTCGCGCCGCGGGTAGGAGCCGAGGTAGCGAACGTCGGCGCACACCCGGTGCAGCGCGGCCAGGGCGTCGCCGACCCGCTCGTCGGCCAGGTGGCCCTCGCAGTCGATCGAGAAGCAGTAGTCGCCCATGCGGCCCTTCGTCGGGCGGGACTCGATCCGAGTGAGGTTGACCCCGCGCGAGGCGAACTCGCCGAGCAGTTCCAGCAGCGCGCCGGAGTGGTCCTCGCGCAGGTAGGCGACGAGCGTGGTGCGGTCGTTGCCGGTCGGCGGCGGCGGCGGGGCGGGACGGGTGAGCAGGACGAAGCGGGTGACCGCACCGTCGTTGTCGGCGATGTCGTGCGCCAGGACGTCCAGGCCGTACAGCTCGCCGGCGACCGCGGCGCCGACTGCGGCGTCGAACTCGCCAGCGGCCACCGCCTGCACCGCGCCCGCCGTCGACCCGACGAGCGCCACCTGCGCAGTGGGCAGGTGCTCGATCAGCCAGCGCCGGACCTGCGCCTCGGCGTGTGGGTGGGTGGCGACGCTGCCGATGTCGGCCAGCGCCGTGCCGCGCCGGGCCATGAGCTCGAAGCTGACCTGCAGGTAGACCTCGTCGGCGACCACCAGCGGCGCGCCGTTGGCCAGCTCGTCGAGGGTGGCCGGCACCGCGCCCTCGACGGAGTTCTCGAGCGGGACGAGCGCGGCGTCGGCCTGCCCGGCGCGTACCGCGTCGATCGCGAGCGTGACGTTGCCCAGCGGCAGCAGGGTCGCCTCGTGCGCGACGGGGAGCCGGCGGACCGCCGCGTGCGCGAACGTGCCCTCGGGCCCGAGGAACGCGATGGTCGTCACCACGGGAGGGTAGCGAGCCCGCCGGCGGTCGCTACGAGGCTTTGCGGCCGAGCAGCGGACGCCGGCGGCCGAGCGCCGACGACACGGCCTGCTGCTCCTCGGGCGTCAGCTCGTGCTCGCCCTTCCCACCGGCCACGCCCTTGGCGTAGACGCGGGTGTCGCTCGTGCTGGCGATGGCGCTGATCGTCACGCCGTCGCCCTTGCCGTCGAGCAGGGCCAGCGAGAACGACAGCCGGCCCGACATCTCGCCGAACGCGTCGTAGCGCACCAGCGCCAGGTTCTCGATCGCGCCCTGCCGGGCCTCGGCCGGACCCGCCTGGCCGGCGTGCAGCCCGTCGGCGACCATCACCCGCAGGTCGGCGATCTCCTCAGCAATGATCTCGGTGCGTTGGCTGTTGCGCTCGGTCAGCTCGACGAGCGACAGCTGGCCGTCGGGGCCGCGGGTGCCGCGCGCGATGATCGTCGTCGCGCGGCGCAGCTTGGCCAGCGTCCGCAGCGCGACGTACGCCGCCACGAGTGCGACGTAGCCGAGGACGAGCGCGAAGACCGCGACGTAGGTGGACATCGGATCAAGGCTAGGGCCGCGGCCGCCGCCAGGCCGGGAGGACACGGCCGGCGACCGCGCGATTGCCCGCGCGCCGAGCAATTGGTGACCGGCGAGTTCGTGGCTGCGCCGTCCGCGCCACGCTGTACGCCGGCCGTCCTAGGCGGGGGGTGCCTCGTGCGGTGGCTCGCCGGGTGGTGGCTGGTACCCCG
>CAZZZE010000307.1:0-3786 GCA_964658365.1 uncultured Jatrophihabitantaceae bacterium | reverse complement strand
CGCGGCCGCGGTGGCGACGTTGAGCGAGTCGACGCCGTCGGCCATCGGGATGCGCACGCGCACGTCGGCCGCAGCCAACGTGGCCGCGGTGAGCCCCGGGCCCTCGGCGCCGAGCAGCAGCGCCCACCGGCCGGGCACCTCGAGCCCCCGCAGATCGCGGTCCCCGCTCGGGGTCAGCGCCAGCAGCCGGTGACCTCCCGCGCGCACCCGCTCGAGCGCGGCGGGCCACGCCCCCGGCAGCACCGCGAACGGCACCCGCAGCACGTGACCCATCGACACCCGCACGCTGCGCCGGTAGAGCGGGTCGGCGCACTGCTGGTCGAGCAGCACCGCGTCGATCGCGAAGGCCGCGGCGTTGCGGAACAGCGACCCGAGGTTCTCGAAGTCGTTCAACGACTCGAGCACCGCGATGCGTGGGCAGGACGCGATCAGCTGGTCCGGGTCGAGCGGCGCCGGCCGGTCGGCGGTGGCCAGCACGCCGCGGGTGACGCGGAAGCCGACGACCTGCGAGAGCAGCCACTTGTCGACGGACAGCACGGGCGCGGCGACGTCGACCAGGTGCGGGGCGAGGGCCTCGAGACGCGAGGGCACCCCGACCACGGCGCGGAGGCGGTACGGCGAGGACAGCAGCCGCTCGACGACGTTCACGCCCTCGGCGACGACGATGCCGCGGCGGTCGGGGCGGACGTCGGCGTCGCTGAGTTCGCGGAAGTCGTCGAGTTGCGGGTCGTCGGGATCGGTGACGACGCGTACTGGCGTCACACGTGGCGCAGCCGGGCGGCGGCGCGCCCCGGCAGTTCGACGGCGGCGATACCGCGCCGCCGGGCGTGCACGACGGCCACGACCAGCGCGCTGAGCACGCAGACCAGGCCGCCACCCACGACCGCCCAGCGTGGGCCGGCCCAGGCGCCCACCCAGCCCGCGATCGGGGCGCCGACCGGGGTGCCACCCAGCAGGCACACCAGGTAGAGCGCCATGACCCGCCCGCGCATGGTGGGGCTGACCCCGAGCTGCACCGAGCTGTTCGCCGCGGTGGTGATGGTGAGCATGGCGAACCCGGTAGGCACGAGCACCAGCGCCGTGAGCCAGAAGCTCGGCATCAGCCCGCTGCCGATCTCGGCAGCGCCGAAGGCGATGACGCCCAGCAGCAGGAAACCGGCCGACGGCCGCCGCACCCGCCGGGCGGCCAGCACCGCTCCCACTACCGCGCCGACGGCCAGCGACGTCGACAGCCACCCGTAGCCGCTCGCGCCGCGGTGGAACACGTTCTTGGCCAGCAGTGCCGAGGTGATCTGGAAGTTCAGCCCGAACGTGCCCACGACGAAGATCAGGACCATGGTGAGGACGAGGTCGGGACGGGCTCGGACGTAGGTGAACCCCTCGCGCAGCTGCCCCGGACCGCGCCGGACGGCCGGTGCGGGGACGAGCTCGTCGCGACGCATCAGGGCCAGCCCGGCGAGCACCGCGACGCTCGAGCCCGCGTTGGCGACGAACGCCCACCCGGTGCCGACCGCGCTGATCATGACGCCGGCCACGGCGGGCCCGAGGATTCGACCGGTGTTGAAGATCGTCGAGTTGATGCCCACGGCGTTGGCCAGGTCGTCGCGACCGACCATCTCGACGACGAACGACTGCCGCACCGGGGTGTCGATCGAGGTGACCAGGCCGAGCAGCAGGGCCAGCACCAGGACCTGCCAGTAGGTGACCACCCCGGCGATGTCGAGCAGCCCGAGAGCCAGTGCGACGAGCGCCAGGCCGGTCTGGGTGGCGAGCAGGATGCGGCGCTTGTCGCCGCGGTCGGCCACCACCCCGCCCCACAACCCAAGCGTCACCTGCGGCGTGAACTGCAGGGCGGTGACGATGCCCAGCGCAGTCCCGGAGTTGGTGAGTTGCAGGACCAGCCAGTCCTGCGCGACGCGCTGCATCCAGGTGCCGGTGAGCGACACGAGCTGGCCGCCGGCGTACAGGCGGAAGTTGCGGGTGCGCAACGCCCGGAACACGCCACGATCCGGCGCGTCGTCGGGGGGCGGGAGCGTCGCGCGCGACGCCACCGCGGTCACTGGTCGGCCAGCTTGTCCAGGATCGGCACCACCCGTTCGAGCAGGGCCCGCTCCTCGACGGTGAGGGTCTCGAGCCGGCGCGAGAGCCAGCGGTCGCGCGAGCGCTGCTCCTCTTGCAGCAGCGTCACGCCGGCGTCGGTGATGGCGATGATCGCCTGGCGCTTGTCGCTCGGGTGCGGCTCGCGGCTGACCAGGCCGTGGTCCTCGAGGGTGGCCAGCACCTTGGTCATGGACGGCGGCTGGACCTTCTCGCAGGTGGCGAGGTCGCCGGCGCTCATGGCACCGTGCTTGGCCAGCGTGGCCATGGCCGAGAGGTGGGTGAGGGTGACCGACGTGTCGACGCGCTGGTTGCGGACGATGCGCGTCAGCCGCAGTAGAGCGGGACGCAGTTGGGACGCGAGCTCGCCCGCCGGGGTCTTCGTCGCCACCGCCACGATAGTTAGACTAGCTAACGAACGGCGTCCGGGCCAGCTCGCCGTCGCTGCGCCGTAGGCTCGTCGGGTGCCCGACGACCGTCAGCTCGTGCAGCCGCCCGCGGTGCAGATGAACACCCGCCGGATCGTGGCCGTCGGCACCGCGCTGTGGTTCGTGGCCGTCGTCGTCCAGCTGCCGTTCTACCGCTGGCTGGGCGAGCACGGGCACCGCATCACGCTGTGGTCGTCAGTCGCCGGTTTCCTGCTCGGCTTCTGCGGCTACGCCATCATGCTGCGACACAAGCGCATCGGTCGCACTCTCTGAGTCGGCGGCCGGCTCGGCGACGTCGGGGACCGTGACCTCGTTGGCGGTGACCTCGTTGCCGTCGTCCCACACCAGCTCGGCCACGTCGGATGTGGTCGCCTCGAGCGCCACGCCGGAGTGCGCGCCGCAGCCGTACTCGACGCTGACCACTGCGCCGTCGCTGTCGGTGACTTCGTTGCCGCACACCCCGAACCCAGCGGCCAGCGAGCCGGCCAGCGGCAGGAAGAACCCGCACGTGCCGCAGTGCGCCGGCGCCTGGCGCGCCATCGGCGCATCGGGGCCGCGGGCGCCCTCGTACCAGCGCTCGGCGGTGTCGAGCCGGCCGGCGCGCGACATGACCAGTTCGCGGCCGAGGCCGATCTCGACGGCGACGGACTCGACGGCCGGGTCGTCGGATAGCAGGTAGGCGGGCACCAGCCGCGGGTCGTCGGCGCGCGGGGGCAGCAGGTCGCCCGGGCTGAGGTCGCCGGCGCGCACGCGCTCCTCCCACGGCACCCAGGCCGGCGCCAGCAGCGCGGTGTCGCCGGGCAGCAGCACGACCTCGTCGACGGTCACGTCGTCGTCGCCGTCGACCCGCCCGAGAGTGACCGCCCAGTGCCAGCCGACGTAGCCCGGCAGCGTGGTGGCGAAGGCGAGGGTGACGACGTAGGCGCCCTCGCTGGCCGGCTCTGCCCGCAGGCCGATGTGCTCGCCGACGTGCTCGCCGCCCACCTCGCGGGCGGCGGCCCGGGCGAGTTCGACGGCGCCGCCCAGTACGGCGTCGGGTTCGGCGCGGGTGTCCTCGGCGGATTCGATGCTCGTCACAGCGCCATTCTGTCCGACGTTCGTGGCTCGCGCTCGCACCCCCCGGTCAGGGCACGTGCGGTGAGGCAGGATGGACGGGTGGGCAAGCGCAGCGACGATCGACCGCACGGGCGGTTCGGCCGCTCCGCGCACACCACGCACCACCCGCCGAGCGAACGGTACGACCACCCGCCCGACGCGCGGT